>CALKOC010000064.1 GCA_938091085.1 uncultured Alphaproteobacteria bacterium | reverse complement strand
ACATCAAGGTAGACAGAGAGGAGCGCCCCGACATTGATGATATTTATATGTCGGCCTTGCATATGATGGGGGAGCAGGGGGGATGGCCATTAACCATGTTTTTATTGCCAGATGGCAGACCATTCTGGGGTGGGACTTACTTCCCACCAATTGCGAAATATGGGCGCCCGGGTTTCCCCGATATCTGCCGAGAGATTGCCAGAATATGCAAAGACGAAAACAAAAAAGTTCTGGAGAACGCAAAAAAGCTAACTGAGGCACTGCACAACAAAAACAGCGCCACCTTTAAAGCCTCAGGCATTGAACAGCTCTCCTCTGGTCTCCCGCTGGGTGTGCCAGAAGATTTGGCTGGCGAAGCTTCAGAAAATCTCGCAAGACAGATTGATTTAACTTATGGCGGCATGCAGGGAGCGCCCAAATTTCCTCAACCTCTTATTTACGACCTGCTTTGGCAGGACTGGCTACGTAGTGGGCGAAATGTCAGCCGTGAAGCAGTTTTAATAACCCTCAGCGGGCTTTGTCATGGTGGCATTTTCGATCATGTACGTGGTGGGTTTTGTCGTTACGCCGTCGATGCGGAATGGCTCGTCCCACATTTTGAAAAAATGATTTATGACAACGCCCTTTTGCTGGATTTATTGGGAAATGTCTGGAAATCAACGCATGACGAGCTGCTGAAAGACCGTATCGAAAAAACAGTGAACTGGCTTTTTAAAGAAATGCTAGCGAGCGCATCTGATGAGGTGGGTGGTAGCAGCGTAGCCTTTGCCGCAAGCCTTGACGCCGATAGCGAGGGAGAAGAGGGTAAGTACTATGTTTGGACAACGGCTGAGCTGAGCTCCTTGTTGGGAGAAAATTATTCTACTTTTGCCCATACGTACCGCGTGACCGATGCAGGAAATTTCTCTGAAGGCGGGGCGGTAAACATCCTTAATCGCCTGCCGCCCTCACTGCTTAATGAAGGCTTTAGTGAAGAGGCTGAGCATGCACAGTCCCTAAGTATTTTGGCGCGCGCGCAAAGTCTTCGGACTCCGCCCGGCCGGGACGACAAAATACTGGCAGACTGGAATGGGCTCGTGATTGCTGCTTTGGCTCGGTTGGCGCCTGTTTTTCAAAACAAAGATTGGCTGGATAAAGCTGAGCAGGCCTTTGCGGGCATTCTTCAAAATATGTCCTACGAAGATGGCGGCTTTTTGAAACTGGCCCACGCCGCGCGTGGTGACAGCCGACTAGACGTAAGCATGGCTGAAGATTATGCAAACATGATAGATGCCGCATTGTCTCTTTTCAGCGCCACGGGAAAGGCAGATTATTTAACGACAGGCGAGGCACTTATCAAAACGCTTGAGGGGTTTTATGCAGATAGTTTGGGGGGGTTTTATATGACCTCATCAGATGCTGTGTCACTCATTGCGCGCCCTCACAACAATTATGATGGCGCAACACCCAACGCAAACGGAACAATGGTAAGCGTCTACCGGCGCCTTTCTGTTTTCACCGGAAAACAAGATTATCGCGACAAACTGGAGGCTCTCATCAAAACCCAAGCTATAACTGCCATCAAGCATTATCCGCAAATGCCTCGCTATCTAACAGAAACGGAAAATACCCGACATCAAGCAAGTTGCGTTATTATTGGCGACCCGGCAGATAGCAACTTTAAACTTTTAATGGAAACAGCACACGCCCACCCTTGCCCGGGGCTTGTTGTACATCCGGTTCTTCCCGGCCAAGAGCCACCCACCCATATTCCTGTGGAGGAAACGTCACACACGGATAGTACATCTGACAAAATGTCATTTGCCTTTGACCAACCCACGGCATATGTTTGTACGCATAATGCATGTTTGCCCCCCGCCAAATCTGTTGAAGAATTAACAACACGATTAAATGGGTTCTTACATGCAACTGTTTTAAATTTTGAGTAACACCAATAGGGGGAATATTAATGACCGGAAATATGATTTCAGTGGAAACATCTGGTACCTCAGGACAAATGGGTGCCTATATGGCAACACCTGATAACGAAGGCGCACCAGGCCTCGTCATAATTCAGGAAGTTTTTGGTGTTAATGATTTTATTCGAGCTACTGTCGAGGCATATGCTGCAAAAGGTTTCGTAACGGCAGCGCCGGATATTTTTTGGCGTCTTGAGCCGGGCGTTCAGCTTAATCCGAACGAGGAGGCTGAGTTTAACCGTGGCATTGAGCTTATGGGCCAATTTGATCAACCAACCGGCATTGAAGATATCCAAGCCACCATCACAGCACTGCGTAACAACCCGTCATGTAACGGAAAGGTCGGCGTGCTTGGTTTTTGTCTTGGTGGGCGCCTTGCTTATATGGCCGCGCTTAGCACAGATACAGATGTCGCTATCAGCTATTACGGCGTGGGCATTGAGACAATGCTCGACCAAGCCAATGATATTAAAATTCCAACATTGCTTCATATTGCCGAGGAGGATGGATTTGTTCCACCTGAAGCTCAGGCGGCAATCAAGAATGGTCTAACAGCCGATAATTTTGATGTTCATATTTATCCAGGGGTGGACCATGGTTTTGCTCGCTTCACCGGAATGCATTATGACGAAGCAGCTGCCAATCTTGCCAATGAACGTTCATTGGCGCTTTTGAAAAGCACACTCTAGGCTTTAACTGATAGTTTTGAATTTACCGTTTTTAGGTGTTCATTGAGTCGAAGAAATCGTCATTGGTTTTGGTTTGCTTAAGCTTATCAAGCAAGAACTCAATAGCATCAACCGTACCCATAGGATTAAGAATTCGGCGCAACACATAGATTTTAGAGAGGGTTTCTTTATCAATGAGAAGCTCTTCTTTCCGTGTGCCTGATTTCATAATATCGATGGATGGGAATACGCGCTTATCGGAAATTTTGCGATCCAGCACAATCTCTGAGTTACCCGTCCCTTTAAATTCTTCGAAAATAACTTCGTCCATGCGGCTACCGGTATCAATAAGTGCGGTAGAGATAATAGTAAGCGACCCGCCTTGTTCAATATTTCTAGCTGCACCGAAAAACCTTTTTGGTCTTTGCAGCGCATTCGCATCAACACCGCCGGTTAGAACCTTCCCGGATGACGGCACGACTGTATTATAGGCGCGCCCTAGGCGGGTAATGCTATCCAGCAGGATAACAACATCGCGTCCATGTTCGACAAGGCGCTTGGCTTTTTCAATGACCATTTCAGCAACCTGCACATGTCGCGCGGCAGGCTCGTCAAATGTAGACGAAACGACCTCACCGCTCACCGAGCGTTGCATATCCGTCACCTCTTCAGGACGTTCATCAATGAGAAGTACAATCAGGTAACATTCAGGATGATTAGCGGCTATGGATTTGGCGATGTTTTGAAGAAGAACCGTCTTACCCGTTCTTGGGGGCGCCACAATCAGCGCGCGCTGACCCTTTCCAAGAGGCGCTACAATATCAATAATCCGTGACGAGCGGTCTTTATCTGCAGGATTATCAAATTCCATTAGAATACGTTCTTCAGGATAAAGCGGCGTCAAATTATCAAAGTTCACCTTGTGACGAATTTTATCTGGATCTTCAAAGTTAATACTATTGACTTTTAAGAGGGCAAAATATCTTTCACCATCTTTTGGGCTTCGAATATCACCCTCGACTGTATCTCCCGTCCGAAGTGAAAAACGCCTTATTTGAGAAGGGCTTACATAGATATCATCGGGGCCAGGTAAATAGTTTGCGTCAGGTGAACGAAGAAAACCAAACCCATCAGGGAGAACTTCAACAACACCCTCGCCGATAATAAAAACACCTTGCTCAGCAAGTTCTTTCAAAATGGCAAACATCATATCCTGTTTGCGCATTGTTGAGGCGTTTTCAATGTCGTTTTCTTCAGCAAGAGCTAAAAGTTCAGTTGGGGATTTGGACTTTAAGTCCTTAAGCTTAATTTGTTCCATAGGGTAACTCTTTGAAGGGGGGTCCGCCAACACTTGAAGAAACCGATATAATCGGTACCACCACACAAATGGTAATTAATAAATGAGACAGATTAGAAGGTACAAATCTACAATGCGCCTTAAATTAAGATAGTTCAAGCCAAAAATGAACGTGAAA
Organism: uncultured Alphaproteobacteria bacterium; assembly: GCA_938091085.1. Classification (GTDB taxonomy): domain Bacteria; phylum Pseudomonadota; class Alphaproteobacteria; order RS24; family RS24; genus Micropelagius. The sequence goes on along the minus strand of CALKOC010000064.1, from coordinate 3,206 downwards.
TGTTAAAATGGTTTTACAATCACCATAATAACAATCAGAACCGTTAAAACTGGCGGTATTTCATTAACCATACGGAAAAATTTACTGCTTTTCGGCGGGGTATCATTAAGAAATTTCTTCCGCCACGAAGAAAGCATGCCGTGATATCCGGACAATACAAAAACCGCAGTTAATTTAATGGGCAGCCAATAACCTGCGCTTTCAATTTGACCGGGTGAAAATAAAAGCAAAAGTCCAAATATCCATGCAACAATCATAGCTGGGTTAATGATAATGCGCATGAGATTATGCTCCATGCGCTCGAAAACCTTATATGGCTCATTATTCTCCATCGCTTCAGCATGATAAACAAACAGTCGAGGCAAATAGTACATTCCAGCCATCCAAAACATCACAGAAATAAGATGTAAAGCTAACAACCATGTATAAGCTCCAGTTAAAATATCAGCCATAATATTATCCTTTGCTCCGAATATAATTAACCATCGCAGAAACATTTTGCGGGGGTGTATGTTGGGTTATGCCATGACCAAGGTTGAAAATGTGTCGCCGGTCTTTGGTAACTTCAATTATTTCATCAACTTTAGAGAACATTTCTTGTCCGCCGTCTATCAAACATAGTGGGTCTAGATTCCCCTGACTTACAACTGTGTCCGGCAAATCAGCAATTACAGATGAAAGAATAATATCTTGATCAATACTTAAGGCCTGGACACCCGTTTCAATTGCAAAATCAACATATCTATTTTTTGCACCACGCGGAAAACCAATAATAGGTGTGGTTACGCCTTTCGCACGCAAACCATCGATGATTGCTTTATTTGGTGCAATACAAAAATGGTCAAAATCATCGCCAGTAAGACTGCCGGCCCAACTATCAAAGAGCTGAAGAACTTCTGCACCATGATCCACCTGTGCCGCCAAATAAACAATCGTCGCTTCAACAATTACATCCATTATTCCCCGAAAAGCATCAGCATCATTATGTTTTAAAGCATGCGCCGGCGCTTGATTGGGCGTTCCGCGCCCGGCGATCATATAGGTTGCAACTGTCCATGGTGACCCGGCAAAACCAATAAGTGTCGTTTCTTCAGGGAGGCGTTCACTTAATAAAGATACAGTCTTATAAACTGGCTTCATATGCTGGGATAAATTATCTAAACTTAATTCATCAGGTGAACTTATTGGCTCAAGCCGCGGGCCTTCACCTTCTACAAACCAGACTTTCTGCCCTAAAGCGTCAGGAATAAGTAAAATATCTGCAAATAGAATAGACGCATCAAATGCATATTTACGAATAGGCTGAAGTGTTACTTCACATGCAAGCTCAGGTGTGTAGCAAAGATTTAAAAAGTTTCCTGCTTGTTTCCTTACCTCTTTATATTCAGGTAAATATCTACCTGCTTGACGCATTAGCCAAATTGGAGGGGTTTTAGGTTTCTCTGAATTATTAAGAACCGATAAAATTGTTTTTTGCATATCTTGAAACTTATAACGCCTTAATAAAAATCATGTTCGGATCTCATACCTCTTCCCTTTACTATATATATATAAAAGAATGTAGATGTATTAGTGTCTCCGTTCAGTTGTGGATAATAAGTTTTACACAATCTTATTCAGAGGCTTTGAGAATTAATTTTTCTTTTCGCGGGTTGAGGGTTTGAACAAACTATACACATTTTGTTCAGGTTTCTTCTTTCAAACACCAAAATATTGACGATACACGGCATTTTTCTGGACTGTTTAGAAATGTGAATAATGGTAATGATGGGGATAATAAAGGCAAATTTCTTTCTAAATAGTTTTCCCGATTATTCATATATGGTCATGGGTATTTATTAAGTCATGCATAAGCACAACAACAAAATATCAATCACGGGTATAAAATTTCTTGGGTTTGCAAAATAAGCCGCTTATCCTTGTTATTCACATGATTCACAATTCAAACAGCTCTCGAACAATAGATAATATTCTTAGTTTTGGCGCGTTGCATAAGACAAAAAGAGAGACATAAAGGCATGAGCGAGGCAGAAAAACTATTTCATTTATACCTGATATCCGACAGCACAGGCGAGACAATCAACGCCGTTGCCAAAGCTGTGTGTGCCCGCTTTGAAGGTGCGCGCGCGATTGAACATAGTTATGGGCTTATTCGCTCAAGCAAGCAGCTAGAGCGTGCCTTGAAAGCCATAGAGTCAGCGCCGGGCCCGGTTTTATACAGCATTGTTCAGCCTGAATTGTCCACCCGTCTGGAGGAGGCTTGCCTAAACTTTGATATTCCTTGTATTTCAGTTTTGGATCCATTTGTTACCATATTGGGGTCTTATCTTGGTGTTGGTCTTCGCGGACAACCGGGACGTCAAAACCCAATGAATAAGGAATATTTTGAGCGCATTGCCGCATTAAATTATACGGTCTCTCACGATGACGGTCAGAACCAGCACGATCTTGAGGAGGCGGATATTGTTCTTGTTGGGGTTAGTCGCACATCTAAAACGCCAACATGTATGTATTTGGCCAATCGTGGGATTAGGGCTGCGAATGTACCTTTAGTGCCGGGCGTCACGCCGACAGAAGATTTAATGTCTCTTACTAAACCGCTTGTCATAGGACTAACCGCAAGCCCGGACCGGCTGGTGCAGATCAGAAGAAACCGACTTTTGTCCCTCAATGAAACCGGCGAAACAGATTATATTGACCCCAGCTATGTTAAAGAAGAAACAACGGAAGCAAGGCGGCTTTTTGCACGAAATAATTGGCATGTTATAGATGTGACGCGCCGATCGATTGAGGAAACATCTGCAGAGATTCTGAACATTTATCAAAGTCGTAATGAACAGGAAAAAGACTCCCTATGACGAGGCGCAACAAAGCAAAGCTTGTATTGGCCTCCGGAAGCCAAGTGCGCGCAAACATTCTAAGGGGGGCGGGCATTGATTTTGAAATCTGTCCCAGTCAGGTGGATGAAGACCTCTTAAAGGGCGCGATAACCGATGGCCCTGATCTTGCGCTGTCGCTTGCGGCCGAGAAGGCGCGCGCTGTCGCTGAGAAATACCCTGACCAATTTGTTTTGGGAGCAGACCAAATATTATCATGCGATGGCAAGTTGTTTGATAAGCCTCGCAATATGGATGAAGCGCGAGAAAACCTTATTTTTATGCGAGGGAAAACGCATCAACTAATTAATGGCTTGGTGTTGATTTTAA
>CALKOC010000063.1 GCA_938091085.1 uncultured Alphaproteobacteria bacterium | reverse complement strand
AATTTACGAGACTTTATAGATGTTTCAGAGGCTTCCGGACTGCCCGTCAATAAGTATGAAATGTATTTTCACCTTTTGCTGGCGCGACCTTTATTAATGATGGCTATGGTGCTGATAGCAGCGACTTTCGGTCTTAAGCATGCAAGGTCTGGTGGGCATATATCAAGCGTGATTTTGTCAGTCATTTCAGGTTTTTTGCTTTTTATATTTGCTGAGTTTATGAGAACGCTCGGCCAGTTAGCAATGTTACCCCCACCCTTGGCGGCATGGACTCCGGGTGTTATTGCTAGCTTGCTTGGGATTACATTGCTCTTACACCGTGAGGATGGATGATGCGTCATATTTTTCTAACCGGTTTTATTTTCTGTATGAGTACATTTCCGCTTCATACAAATGCTCAAAGTATCAATGATGAACAAGCTCTCATTGAAGCAAATAGTATGTCATTTGCTCAAGACACCGAAATTGTCACGGCCTCAGGCGACGTAAAAATCCAATATCGAGGAAGAGAGCTTCGCGCCGGTAAAATCACATGGGACCAGAAATCAGATCGCATTATTGCCAGTGAAAATGTCATCCTCATTGATACTGACGGAACGCGCATCACCTCACAAAGCGCCGAGCTCCAAAATGAAATGAAACAGGCTGCATTAAAAAAATTCAGCCTGATGAAGCAAAGTAATTTAAGGTTTAAAGGAGAGGCGGCATCTCGCCAATCAGGTCAGCTCACCAGTGTTAGAAAATCTGTTTTTACAGCCTGCAAACCCTGCAAAAACAAGCCAAACGCTCTTCCAACATGGCAATTACGTAGCAGCGAGACCGTTTATGATGAGAGTGATGAAACAATTTCACACAAAAATGTTCGCCTTGAAATGCGCGGTGTACCCGTTTTTTACCTTCCCTATCTCGTCCATCACGCACCCAATGTTAAAAAGCGCAGTGGTTTTCTTGTTCCAGTTGTCAGGTCTTCTACCGACACAGGAGCAGATATCTCTCTCCCCTATTTTATTAATTTCGCGCCGGATTATGATTTAACTCTTGCACCGCGTTTCATTGGTAATGGAGGTTCAATGCTCGGCTTCGATTGGCGTCAGAAAACCTCACAAGGCAAATATAATATAGCCGGTAATGGTCTATGGCTGGATGAAGAAGATAACGACGATAATGACAGAACCTTCCGAGGTAACATCCAAAGTAAAGGGAATTTAAAGCTGAGTGAAAACTGGCACGCAGGATATGATTACTGGTGGGCATCCGATAAATCATTTATGCGGCGTTATGATATTAGTGATGCTGATTTTTTTACGTCTCAAGCCTATGTAAGAAAAATAAATGGTAGAAATAAAATTGATGTTCGTCTGCTCGATTTTAGGACATCTATTGTCGATATAGATGAAGACGCTCAACCAGAAATCGCCCCTCATATTAGAACTGCACATTATCATGATAATCTCGCCGGTGGTGAATTACGTGTAACATCAGACCTTATTTCCGTATCCAGAAAAAATGGTGCTGACTTAAACCGTGCCGTAGCTGAAACTGAATGGACCAATCAATCAATCCTGAAATCCGGACAAATCCTCGACTATTTTGGTGGTGTTCGAGGTGTCTATCATGATTACGAGATAATCAATGGTGGCCAAAGTGAAAAGGATGATGAGTCAGTTGTCTTAGCACATGCAGGTATTAAGTGGCGGATGCCCTTTATAAAGAGACAGTCATCAGGTTCGGTAATTATAGAACCGACGGCACAGGCTATTATTGCAAATGAGGAGAACAATCAGACTGTCATTCCTAATGAGGACAGTCTTTCCTCTGAATTTGACAGCTTAAACCTTTTTGAGGTGTATCGGCACACCGGATATGACCGCTTTGAAACAGGCAATAGGGTTGATGTTGGCATCAACACGAATTTTGAGGCAGATAATGGTAACTCCTACCGCATGTTTGTCGGGAAATCTTATCGAGATAAAGCAGCAGAACGACCCACAATTGGAACAAAGCAAGGCAAAAAAGCTTCAGATTGGCTCGTAGATGTAAACCTTCAGCAAGCCTCAGGTTTGGGTTTTAACGGTCAATTTAGATTTGACGATGACAATCAGCAACACATTCGAAGCGATGGTGAAATTTACGCCACCATCAAAAGAGCTCATTTCTCTCTCCAATATACTAATCTTGACGCATCTATCACGCCAGAGGGAAGAGACCGCGAAGAAACAAGAGGTTCCTTTGATTTCAATCTGTCAGAAAACTGGGGTTTAAATGGACATATCAAATATGATTTGGAAAGAGATGCGCGCCTTAAAAACTCAATCGGGCTTAGTTACCGGGATGATTGTACCGATATAAGTCTGAGTTTTAATCAGTCATTCACGCGTAACGGAAATATCGGGCCACGCAATGGGCTAACATTTAAAATTATTTTGCGAACTTTAGGTGGACAATAAAATCAGAAAAAGCCATATGAGAATTTTAACACAAGGCTTGTTTCCTTGTCTTTCACATGCGAACCTGCGGACATCTTGCAATGGATTCGATTATTAACATTAAGTGATGTATATGGAATTTTCTTGCTTAACTCATATTGTGAATACGATTGTTTCTTTGAATAAATTCATGACTACAAAAAATAAAATTATAGCTCTTATTTTTATGGCTTTTATGACGTCCATTACTGTCGAAGCACGTGAAGTCGAGGGTATTGCCGCCATTGTAAATGATGAAGTAATTTCCAAATTTGACGTAGACCAGCGTGTTAATCTTTTTCTGGTGACGTCTGGTATCGAACGAACACCGCAAAATGTTGATGGATTAAGACGTCAGGTTTTGCGCAGTTTGATACAAGAAAAACTGCAACTGCAAGAAGCGCGTGACAGCGAAATAGACATCTCCCAAGCAGAGATAAATGCAGCAATGCAAGATATGGCAGCTGGTTCCAATCGGAGTCTTGATGAGGTTGAAAAATTTCTCAAAGAAAATAATGTCCACATCCGTACTATGGAAGACCAGATAGAAGCTGAATTGGCTTGGAATCGCTTTGTTAGAGGTCGTTTTGGCGGGCAAATCTCAATTGGTGAATTAGAAATTGATGAAACACTGGAACGGGCTGAACAGGCGATGAACCAGGATCGTGTAAATATTAGCGAAATTTTATTGCTCGTTAATAATCAACAAGACGGACAAAGGCTCATTGCGGAGGCCGCACAAATTGTTCAACAATTGCGTGCGGGCATTAATTTTGGCGCAGTTGCCAGACAATTTAGTGCTGCGTCGTCATCAGCCAGTGGCGGTAATTTAGGATGGATACCCGTAAACCAGCTTGATGAAAATATTGTTCCTATCATTGAAAATATGTCGATTGGGGATATATCCGAGCCTATCGAAACTTCTGCTGGTATCTATATTGTTCAGTTAAACAGCAAGCAACAATCCGGCGGCGTTGACCCTATGCGTAATTTGTTTGATTTGCTGATTATCACATATGATGTAGCCACCGACGGCCATTTGGCAAAACTTGAAACGCTTAGAGAGAATTTTACAACCTGTAAAAAAACTGAGATTTCTGCCAATGAAATGAAAGCGCGTAATGTGACCAGAACCGGTCAGGTAGAACTTCGCCGTTTCCCTAAAAACCTGCAGTCTGAGATAAGTAAAAAAGAAGCTGGGCAGGTTATTGGCCCTAAAATGAACGAGAAAATCGCTGAAATGGTTATCGTTTGTGACCGTAAGGATGATCAAGGCGCAACCATTTCCCGCGACGCAATTGAAAACAATCTTTACTCACAAAGACTGGCTATCATGGCGCGCCGTCATTTACGAGAATTAAGGCGTGACTCAATCGTAGAGTATCGGTAGTGCCGGAAACGGAAGACCCGCTACCGCCCCTGCGCGATGTTATTCGTGATCATGATTTACGCGCAAGCAAAGTTCTTGGACAAAATTTCATTCTTGATTTGAATCTAACAAGACGCATTGCCCGAACTGCAGGACAATCAGGCAGTTCTCCCTTAAATAAAATTATTGAGATTGGCCCTGGGCCTGGAGGTTTGACCCGCGGACTTCTTATGGAAGGTGCCGAACATGTGACGGTTATAGAGGCTGACGAGAGATTTCGCCCAGCTCTTGAGGATATCTCCAAGGCCTATCCTGACAAACTATCTGTGGTGATGGGCGACGCCCTAAAAATCAACCCTAATGAAATTTTAGAGGGGGGGTATAAAATTGTTGCTAACCTACCCTACAATATTGCGACCCCTCTTCTGATAAAATGGCTGTCGCAATCTCCTATCCGTTGGGACAGCCTCACGCTCATGTTTCAAAAAGAAGTGGCCCAACGTATTTGCGCTCAACCCGGCGATGACGCGTATGGTCGTTTAGCCGTACTTAGCAATTGGCTGGCTGATACAACTATTGAATTTGATGTATCGGCCGATGTATTTGTCCCACCACCTAAAGTAACTTCGGCGATTGTCACCCTTGTACCAAGAGAGCAACCACTAGCTGAAGCAGATTTATCAATACTTGAAAAAGTTACAGCCGCAGCCTTTGGTCAACGCAGGAAAATGCTGCGGGCAAGCCTTAAACAGATTACGCCTGAAACAGAGAGTATACTTTTAGCGTGCAATATCGATCCAACACGCCGGGCAGAAACTTTAACAATTGAAGAATTCTGTGCGCTCTCGAGAGCTTTAAAAGAATATTTATAAATGTGAATATTGCACTTAGAAGGACGCGCGTAGCTGTTTAACAAAGTCAGATAAAGCAGTCTGACGCACACGCTTGAGCCTTTCAGCTTTCAAAATAGTCATTATTTTTCTGTGGGTTAGAGCTACATCTTCATTTAAAACAATATAATCATATTCTGCATAGTGACTAATTTCATCTGATGCCTTCGCCATTCTTTTTGCAACAGTTTCAGGTGAGTCTTGCGCTCTTTTTTTAAGCCTAGACTCAAGTTCTGCGGCCGACGGGGGCAAAATAAATATTCTCACAAGATCATCTGCTGAGGCCTCTTGAAGCTGTTGGGTTCCCTGCCAGTCAATATCGAACAGAACATCCTTGCCAGAAATCAATGCCTCCTCAACAGGCCCTCGTGGCGTACCATAATAATTATCAAACACTTTGGCATGTTCTAGCAGCTCATTCTTATTTGCCATCAAGCCGAAAGTTTCCTTATCGACAAAATAATAATCCTCGCCATGCGTCTCACCTGAGCGCGGCGGTCGTGTTGTGGCTGAAACAGACATAATAATTTCATTGTCTTCTTCAAGCAGCATTCGACTTAATGTCGTTTTACCTGCACCAGACGGAGATGAAAGAACGAGCATCAAGCCACGTCGTGAAAAATCATCTGTCATTTTTTGTCCTGAAGAATCACTCATGGTTATCATTATAGCTTACTGTATTCATCTCATACGCCGCCAGTTTTCAACATTTTTATTATGCGCTGCCAGTGTCTTAGCGAAAACATGCCCCCCCGTCCCATTTGCAACAAAATATAAATAGTCAGTCTTGGCTGGGTTTAATGTTGCCGCGAGTGCAAGACGTCCGGGATTAGCAATCGGAGTGGGCGGCAAACCTCTAATTACATAGGTATTAAAAGCAGTAGGCTTCTTAATCTCACTTTTTCTTATAGGGCGTCCCAGCACCTGCCCTTTTTTTAATCCATAAATAATGGTTGGGTCAGACTGAAGCCGCATATTTTTATTGAGACGATTGATAAAAACCGAAGCCACCAAGGCTCTTTCCGCAGCTATACCCGTTTCCTTTTCTACGATAGAGGCTAAGACGACGGCTTCTTCTTGGGTTTTTAGGGGTAAATTAGGCGCTCGCTTTTCCCATAGCTGATCGAGTGTTTGCCGCATGGCTTTTTCCATCTGCATAATTAAGGCGTCTCTAGTGCTGCCTCTTGGGAAATAATACGTTTCAGGCAAAAGCGATCCCTCGCTTGGTATGCGTGTTATATCCCCCTCCAATAAAGGGGTGTCCAAAAGCAAATTAAATATTTGAATATTGCTCAGCCCTTCAGGAATTGTCACAGAATGAAGTACCGCTTGGCCCTCAGTTAAAACCTGCATGATGCGATACATAGAGCTTCGCGTCGGAATTCTAAATTCTCCGGCTTTAAGCTGACCGGCATTTCCGAATAATTGAACGCCAAGTCGGAAAACATATTTATTGGAAATAAAGCTTTCGCTTTCTAGACGTTGCGCAATTAATGGTAATGGAGAACCTGTTTCGATACCAAAGACAGCAGATTCATTCCCCATATCATTTTCAAGTGGCAGAAAGAAAAGCGTTCCTATCGCAGCACATATTAAAAATGCCGAAATAATCACGGCAGATACAAGAATTTTAAGGCGCATAAAGAAGATAGCCGACTTGCTGTTCATTTGTGGCGGTAAGCTGTCGGCCTCGCCTGACATTTAGGGGCAGCTTTTAAATATCAGGGAGGCGTTAGTTCCACCAAACCCGAAAGAATTAGAAAGAACAGCTTCAATATTTTTTTCTTTTGAATTATTAGGCACGAGGTCAATCTTGGTTTCAACTGACGGCGATTCAAGGTTAATCGTTGGCGGCGCAATATTATCCTGCATCGCCAATATAGAAAATATCGCTTCAACAGATCCTGCTGCACCCAGCAAATGACCTACTGAAGATTTTGTTGAGGACATCGTCAGCTTATCAGACGAACTACCAAATAGTTTTTCAATAGCTCGCAACTCGATTTCGTCACCCATTGGCGTAGAGGTTCCATGTGCGTTAACATAATCAATATCATCGACACTCAAACCAGACATTTTCATAGCGGCTTGCATGGAACGGAAGCCACCATCTCCATCTGTTGCAGGGGATGTAATATGATAAGCATCGCCCGACATGCCATAGCCAACCACTTCAGCATATATCTTTGCGCCACGTTTTTTGGCGTGCTCATATTCTTCTAGCACGACTACGCCAGCTCCCTCACCCATGACAAACCCATCTCGGTCTTTATCATATGGGCGTGACGCCTTTTCAGGTGTCTCATTAAAATTCGTTGAAAGCGCTCGACAAGCCGCAAAACCAGCAATCCCAAGACGACAAATAGATGCTTCAGCTCCACCTGCCACCATCACATCAGCCTGACCCAGCTTAATAAGCTGATAAGCATCACCGATTGCATGTGCCCCAGTGGAACAAGCGGTAGAAACTGTGCTATTTGGGCCCTTGAGATTATTTCTGATGGAAACTTGGCCACTTGCAAGGTTTGAAATGGAACCTGGAATAAAGAAAGGGCTAACCCGTCTTGGGCCTTTTTCATTCAGAAGCAAGGCAGTCTCTTCAATACTGGCAAGGCCGCCAATACCCGACCCAATATAAACACCACTTCTATATTGCTGTTCATCTGTCTCAGCAACATAACCTGAGTCTTCAAGAGCCATTGCCGCGGCTGCAATGCCATATATTATGAAGGTATCGCTTCTTTTTTGATCTTTTGGTTCAACCCAGTCATCAGCATTGAAACTATCTGGAACATAACAAGCTATCTGGCAGGGTAAATCTGAGACATCAAATGCCTCAATGCGCCGAGCACCAGATTGACCGTGCAGGATGTTTTGCCAGCTCTCAGCATAAGAAGCACCGAGAGGATTGACAGTCCCAAGGCCTGTTATAACAACTCTTTTCAAGTTAAACCCCAATCTTAATAGAGACAGGAGGAAAAATCGTTATGAATTTAAAATCAGTAAGCGGCTTATGAAGCCTCTGAGATAAATTTAACTGCATCCGCTACTGTCAATATTGTTTCCGCGGCATCATCGGGAATTTCAATACCAAATTCTTCTTCAAATGCCATGACTAGCTCAACCGTATCCAAACTATCAGCACCCAAATCATCAATAAAACTTGCGTTTTCTACAACTTTACTTGCATCTACACCCAAATGCTCAACAACTATCTTTTTTACTTGTTCTGCAACTTCGCTCATTTCAAAATTCCTTAAATTGATGGTTGAAATTTGTAAATCATTAACAGGATTCATTCATTTTTGTAAAATTTTAAAAAGGAATGAATCAGCCTTCAAAAAAATTAATTTGGGTGAATAACACCCTTTTTACAACGTGTAAAGCAACGCTTATTCAGCAAGTTGAGATAGTGTATAGAGCTTTTTGTCTCTAAGCCCTTAAATTTGCCTTTATATCGTAGCTTATATCACAGCCTATATCATAGCCATGCCGCCATTCACATGAAGCGTTTGGCCTGTCACATACCCAGCCTCATCGGAAGCAAGATAAAGAACAGCCGCTGCAATATCATCTCCTTTACCTAACCTACCCGCCGGTATAGAAGCTGTCATTGTCGCTTTTTGCTCATCAGGCAAGACATCGGTCATTGGCGTTTCAATAAAACCAGGGGCTACACAATTAACGGTCACCCCGCGAGAGCCAACTTCTTGCGCAAGCGCTTTACTCATACCAACCATGCCAGCCTTGGCAGCAGCATAATTTGCTTGTCCGGGGTTTCCGGTAGTCCCGACGACCGACGTGATACCAATAATGCGTCCATGGCGTTGTTTCATCATGCCGCGCAGACAAGCTTTAGACAAAAGAAAACCTGCTTTTAGATTTACATCCAGAACATCAGTCCAGTCTTCTTCTTTCATGCGTAAAGCCAAATTATCACGGGTGATACCAGCGTTATTGACAAGAATATCAATACCACCAAGCGCCTCTTCAGCACCTTTTATCAAGCTTTCAATGCCTTCTGAAGATGACAGGTCAGCCACTAATGGCACTGCCCCATCGCCAAGCTTATCGGCCAGCTCCTTCAGAACTGCCTCACGGGTACCAGCAAGACCAACTTTAGCACCCGCCTCATGGAGCATTGCGGCAATATCTTGACCAATTCCGCCAGACGCTCCTGTAATCAGAGCTGTTTTTCCGCTTAAATCAAACATTGTTTTTCTCTCTCTTTTATGATGTGGGCTTATGTGGCGCTTTAACGAAGGCTTTCAATGAAAGCCTCAACATCCTCGACCTCATTAATCGCAGAGGCTACTAAGTCCCGATTAATACGCCGCGCCAAACCTGTCAAAACCTTACCGCTCCCAACTTCCACCAACTCAGTCACATTGTTTTGACAAAGCCATTCAACTGACTCACGCCATCTAACACTTCCGGTAACCTGCTCGACAAGCCGAGAACGAATTTCTTCGGGTTCGCTAGTGGATGCAGCCGTTACATTAGTGACAATGGGAACCTGAGGTACTGAAATCTGAACATCCGCTAAAGCATCACGCATTGCATCAGCAGCAGGTGACATAAGTGAACAATGGAACGGCGCGCTAACAGGCAATTCAACAGCTCTCTTTGCGCCGGCCTCTTTTGCTAGATCAATTGCACGGGCAACAGCTGCCGCAGAGCCGGAAATAACGACTTGCCCCGGGGCATTATCATTGGCAGCACTGCAAATTTCATCATCCGTACTCGCTTTTGCGGCGATTTCAACAACAGTATTAAAATCTGGTCCTAACAGGGCTGCCATCGCGCCAACACCAACAGGAACGGCTTGCTGCATGGCTTTGCCACGTATCCGAAGTAATTTAGCTGTGTCCTCCAGCGATAACGCACCCGATGCCGCTAAAGCTGAGTATTCACCCAGGCTGTGACCAGCAACATATTCAGCATGTTCAGATAGACTGAAGCCTCGGCTTTCAAGAACTCGAAAAGTTGCAAGCGAAACCGCCATCAAAGCAGGTTGTGCATTTTCTGTTAGGGTAAGTTCTTCTTCAGGGCCGTTCCAAATGATAGCAGAAAGCTTTTCGCCCAATGCATCATCAACTGCCTCAAAAACTTCTCTGGCTTCAGGAAATTGCGTAGCTAAGCCACGCCCCATGCCTACTGACTGACTCCCTTGACCGGGAAAAATAATAGCTCGGCTCATAATCCCTCCTCGTCTTAAGCACATTACATACATACCGCGGCAGAGATTGCCAAGTATTATAAATTTTCAATTAAAAAACCCTTGATACGTAATGCTTTAAAGTGTAATACCCAGCTTGGATTTGCTCGGCTGAAGGCTGAACGGAATATCATCTTAAATCTTTTCGTAAGTTAGATTTTTTATGACAGGTATATATCCGCATTCCCGTGTCTTCGCTCTCGCGTTCCCTGTAAGCCTTTCCCATAGACCGGATTGGGGCTTGCTGGAGGCTTAGCGCCGAGTTCACATTGGTCTTCTTATCGACATTATTCGGTAAGATAAATGAAAGGAAAGGCATATGTCCCTTTACGAACATGTGTTTATTTGCCGTCAGGATATTTCTCAACAGCAAGTTGAGACCCTGACAGAAAATTTAACAGCTATTCTCGCTGAACAAGGCGGTAGCATCGAAAAAACCGAATATTGGGGGCTTAGAAGCCTCGCTTATCGTGTAAAAAAGAACCGCAAGGGTCATTACTCCCTGCTTAATATCAAAGCTGATCATACTGCAATTTCAGAAATGGAACGTCAGATGAGTTTGAATGATGATATTTTGCGTTTCATGACCATTCGGGTTGAAGAGCATGATGTAGAACCTTCAGCGCCTTTAAGCAGCAAAAATAAAGACGAAAGAAAAAGACGCGACTACAATGATAATGAAGGTTCGTCCTCTAACACCTCAACAGATACAAGTTCAAATTCAGGAGAAAGCTCATGAGTTTTGGTCGTAAGCCTTTTAATCGTCGCAAAAAGAACTGCCCTTTTTCTGGCGAGAACGCTCCTAAAATTGATTATAAGGACGTGCGTCTGCTACAAAAATATGTGTCTGAACGCGGTAAAATTGTACCCCGCCGGATAAGCGCCGTCTCTGCCAAAAAACAAAGAGAGTTGGCGAAAGCCATCAAACGCTCACGTTTTCTGGCGCTGATGCCTTATACAGTCGAGTAGTTCAAGCCCTGATTGGGGGCGCCAATGCCATATGACTTTCTATTACGAAATGTAATCGCAGGGCTGGTAACAGCTCTTTTGGCGGTTAGTGTTTTGTTTTCACCCTTTGCAATGATACCCAGCATGTTTGTCGGGCTTGCTTGGGGACTTTACTCAGCAATTGCGAGCATTGTCATATCATGCATCTTACTCGGTATATGGCTCAATATTGGCATAGCTATTGGCATGGCGATTACTATTGGACTGCCGGTCATCTTCTTTGTTAGACAAGCTTTATTATCACGCCCTACCCAAGATAATGAAAACAACTCTTCCTCTGACACCTCTGCTGTGGAGCGCGTCTATTATCCGCCAGAACGTTTAATTATTTGGGCCATAGCCTTTTGCGCTATTTTTTCATTTTTAGCTTTTGCTTTAACTGCAAATAATCCCGGCGGATTACCGGGCGTCCTTCAAACATTAATACTCGGTAACGAGAATTTTATCCGCGATATAGAAACGCTTTATAAAATTGAGCTAACAGATAATTTTGTTAAAATTCTTGCCGAGACAATTCTTGTTTTATCACCGCTAACATGGATGTTAATTATTCTTGTAAATCTTCAAACTGCGCAAATAATTGCCAGGTTTTTCAAGGTTAATATTCGACCGACCCCTGATTATTTAATAATGAACCTACCTGACAGGTTAGAATTTGTTTTAGCGGGCCTTGTTCTGCTTATATTTTTATCCTCAGGCTGGATTTCGGTGTTTTTTCTTACTCTTGTTTGTTTATGTTTAACCGCATATTTTCTATTGGGTCTCGCGGTAATTCATGCTATCTCCCGCACATGGAATGGTCGTTCAGTTTTTATAGCGGCTATTTATTTTATTGTTTTTCTGGTGCCTTGGGTTGCAATTCTCGTGAGCATTGCCGGTCTAATAGAGTCCCGCATAGGTATCAGATCAAGGTTTTAAACGGACTAAACTAATAACCATTTAGCCGTTTAGTTTGACGAAACGTTGACGGCATAGTTGACGACTAAGGAGAATAAAATGCAGGTTGTGCTGCTCGAAAGAATTACAAAACTTGGACAGATGGGCGATGTCGTCACTGTCAAAGACGGATATGCCCGTAATTTCCTGTTACCTCAAGGTAAAGCCTTACGTGCTAATAAATCTAATCTTGAACGCTTTGAGAATGAGCGCGCTCAACTTGAAGCTAGAAACCTTGAGCAAAAATCAGAAGCTGAAAGCGTCAAAGCTAAGCTGGACGGTGAGACAGTTATCATCATCAGGCAATCAGGCGAGACCGGTCAACTTTATGGATCAGTTAGCCCACGCGATATCGCAGAAGCTCTAACAGAAAAAGGGTTTAATCTTGAGCGCGGTCAAATTGGCCTAGACGCTCCAATTAAAATTCTTGGACTGCATGAAACCAATGTAACCCTCCACCCAGAAGTTTCCTCAACGGTAGTTGTAAATGTTGCGCGTACTGAGGAAGAAGCTGAACGCCAAAGTAAAGGCGAAGATGTAACTATCGAAAAGATTGAAGAAGAAGAAATTATGCTTCAAGCCGAGGAAGTTTTTGAGGAAGGTGCCGAGTCGAACCTATCTGAAGAAGCTGAGGGAGAGGAAACTCAGGCGGCTGAGGATGTTCCAGAGGCTTCAAGTGACGAAGAAGAAGCTCCTGAAGAGGCTGAAGATAGCACTGAATAGCATTTGTCAAGTCAGAGAAAATTTTATTTTTTGATTTTTCCCCACAGTTCACAAGCTCCGCAGAAATTAAGTTTTCGCGGAGCTTTTTTTTTGCATTTTTTTATTTTTTATCTGATAAAAAAATTACATGGAAAGCATCATTAAACCACTCAATAATAACTCTCCGGAAGCAGACTATCGTTCCCTCCCCCATAATATCGAAGCCGAACAAGGGCTTTTAGGGGCTTTGCTCGTCAATAATGATGTACTCGACCGTGTACGCGATTTTTTGGAGCCTCATCATTTCCACGATCCGGTTCATGGAAGAATTTTTGAGGCCGCGGCAAAATTTATTGATAATGGTAATGCCGCCTCACCGGTAACTCTCAAAAACTATTTTGAGCATGATGAAGGTGTTAGTCAGCTTGGCGGCACGGCTTATTTATCCAAACTTGCCAGTAACGCCACAACCATTATTAACGCCAAACAATACGGCAAAACCATTTACGATCTCGCTTTGCGACGCGAGATTATTAAACTGGGTGAAAATATGGTCGTCACAGCACATGATGCTGAAATTGACGACAGTCCATCGCAGCAAATTGAAACTGCCGAACAAGCACTCTACGAGATTGCCGAAAAAGGGCACCATAGTTCAGGCTTTATGAGCTTTGACAATTCTGTAAGCGGAGCTGTTGAAATGGTCACCCGCGCTTATAAGCGTGAAGGGAAGCTATCAGGTATTTCCACGGGCTTTATAGATGTCGATGATGTGCTGGGCGGGTTACAAGAAAGCGATCTGCTCATTTTGGCAGGGCGACCAGGTATGGGTAAAACGGCGCTTGCCACTAATGTTGCTTTTAACATTGCACAAAAATATGCCCGCGCCGTTGCTGATGGAAATGTCGAAATTCAACCTGATGGACGCCAGATTGTTAAAGATGGTGCTGTTGTAGGGTTTTTCTCTCTGGAAATGTCAGCCGAACAGCTCGCTTCGCGTGTTATTGCAGAGCAAACAAAAATTTCATCAGATTCCATCAGGAAAGGTAATCTGACAGATGAAGAATACACACGGTTGTTCAATACAGCTAAGGAGCTTCAGTCCCTGCCCCTTTATATTGACCACACTGGCGCTATTCCGATTTCAACTCTTACGGCACGCGCAAGACGCCTAAAAAGACAATATGGTCTGGGGCTGATTGTGGTTGATTACCTTCAGCTAGTTCGTGCCTCATCATCCGGTGGGGTAGAAAATAGGGTTCAAGAAATCAGTATCATTACACAGGGTCTAAAAGCCCTCGCAAAGGAACTGGAAGTCCCAGTTCTTGCGCTCTCACAGCTTTCCCGTCAGGTTGAAAACAGAGATGATAAACGTCCTCAGCTTGCAGACTTGCGCGAGTCGGGTTCTATTGAACAAGATGCTGATATTGTTATGTTTGTGTACCGCGAGGAATATTACATTAACAAAAGTCAGCCTAAGCCAGGTACGGAAGAGCATCTTAAATGGCAGGCAGATATGGATCAGGCAATGGGTAAAGCCGAACTTCTTATTGGGAAAAACCGTCATGGCCCTACCAAGACCATCGATATGGCGTTTGAAGCTCAATTCACGCGCTTCCATGACTTGGTAAAAGATTCTCATCTGCCGGATGGTTACCCGGACGGTTATATTGACGAATAATTCAAAAACTACATTTTCTGTTAATGAGTTGTGCCCAACCCTGACGATTGATTTCGCGGCCTTGTCACATAATTACAAGGCGCTTATGAAAAAATCAGGAACGGCAAAACTGGCAACTGTCGTCAAGGCTGATGCTTACGGCCTAGGCATAGAAAACATCGTTCCGGTTCTCGCGGCAGCGGGATGTGAGAGCTTTTTCGTAGCCACCGCGAGTGAAGCTCATGCGCTTCGCCAGATAACAGTCGATAACGACATTTATATTATGAACGGCCTTACCTGTGACGGCGCTGAATTAGCGGATAAGAAACTCGCGCCCTGCCTTGCCTCTGCTGAGGAGGTATCAAATTGGATTATGCTTTGTGAGGAAAGAAACTCTAACCTACCTGCAGCGATTCATATTGATACTGGTTTTAATCGCCTTGGCATCTCCCCAGATGACTGGCCCGAAATAGCAAATCAAATAAAAGCTAGCCTATTTACCCCGCAACTTATTATGAGCCACTTAGCTTGTTCGGAGAATAAAGAGCATCCTAAAAACCGATCACAGTTAGAAAAATTTAAAGCAGCGCGGCTACTTTTCCCCGATGTAACGGCCAGTCTCGCAAATAGCGGCGGCATCTTTCTCGGCAATGATTTTCATTTTGATCTCATCAGGGCCGGTATAGGTCTCTATGGCAGTGTTGACTTTAATACAGAGGATACACCGTTACAAAATGTGTTATCGCTACACGTGCCAATTTTACAAATCCGAGATGTCAAGAAAGGCGAAACCGTAGGATATGGCTGCGATTTTATTGCACAGCGTGACAGTCAAGTTGCAGTTATCGGTATCGGTTACGCAGACGGTATCTTCAGACATTTAGGGGATTTAGAGGACAAACCTGCAAGTGCTAATGTGGCGCTAGAGGGGCAAATACTGCCTATTATTGGACGTATATCAATGGATTTAACAACTATCGATGTTACCGATTTCGATGGAACGCTCGAAAAAGGCAAAATGGTTGAACTTATTGGCGAGAATATAAAACTTGCAGATGTTGCCCAAAGAGCCAATTCAATCAGTTATGAAATTTTGACACGACTTGGCACACGGTTTAAGCGATATTATAAACTATCCGACAAGCCGTAACCGGAGATAATAATGAACCCACTGGCAAGAATAGGCAGATTTTTTCTAGGCTTTCTGGCACATACCGGCCGGCTGGCTGTTTTTATTGCTCACTCATTTGTAGCGATAATTCAGCCCCCTTATTATTTGCGGCTAATCGGTCAGCAAATGATCCGCATCGGGTATTTTTCTTTGCCTGTCGTGGCCCTCACCTCTTTTTTCACTGGCGGTGTGCTTGCTTTACAAATTTATTATGGCGGCAATCAATTCAACTCCGAGGCGATTGTATCGAGCATTGTGGCGCTGGGCATTACGCGCGAACTTGGCCCGGTATTAGGCGGATTAATGGTGGCTGGCCGTGTTAGCGCAGCGATTGCAGCTGAAATCGGCACCATGCGCGTCACCGAACAGATTGATGCACTGACTACACTTTCAACTGAGCCGTTTAAATACCTTGTAGCGCCCCGCGTTATTGCCGCCGTCATCTCCATGCCCCTACTGGCCTTAGTTGCTGACATCATCGGTATAATGGGTGGCTTTGTGGTTGGCACCCAATCACTCGGCTTCAACCCCGCAATTTATATGCAGTTAACAATTGATTTTATCACGCCGGACGACATCACTTCAGGTCTGATTAAAGCAGCAGTGTTTGGCTTCATTATCGCAATTATGGGCTGTTATAATGGTTATCACAGCGCAGGTGGCGCTCAAGGGGTTGGCCGTGCAACAACAAACGCAGTTGTCTCAGCCTCAATACTCATACTATCCGCCAATTATCTTATGACCTCTCTGTTATTCTCTTCATGACCGGGCATGCTTAATGACGGACATGATTAAACTCTCAAATGTGCATAAATCTTTTGGCTCTAAGCATGTGCTTAAAGGCGTTGATTTATCCGTTGAAAAAGGCAGTTCACTTGTCGTGATTGGTGGCTCAGGGAGTGGCAAGTCAGTCATGATGAAAAGCATTCTCGGGCTTTTAACACCCGAAAAGGGAGAGATTGAAATTAATGGACACCCAACTGTTGGGTTGAAGGGCGGAAAACGCGATTTGGTCAACCGACAGTTTGGTATGCTTTTTCAAAACGGCGCTTTATTTGACAGTCTTCCTGTTTGGCAAAATGTATCATTTGCAGCAATGCAAGGGAGTAATATGCCAGCAGATGAAGCCCTGGAACTGGCAAAGGAAAGCCTCGCATTGGTTGGTCTGGGTGAAAATGTTCTAGACCTCTATCCTGCTTCACTCTCCGGAGGAATGCACAAACGTGTAGGCTTGGCGCGGGCAATAGCGACACGGCCACCCATTATATTTTTTGATGAACCAACCACAGGTCTCGACCCGATAATGACAGATGTGATTAATCATCTCATCAGGGATTGCGTTAACGAACTTGGCGCCACGACTATGACCATTACGCATGATATGAGTAGTGTAAGAACAATTGGCGATAAAGCCGCGCTTTTATATCAGGGTAAAATTATATGGTCGGGTAATGTAGATGCTCTTGATCAAAGCGATGACCCATTCCTCGTCCAATTCATAAACGGCCTTGCTGATGGGCCGATAGAAATTGCAGGAGCTTAGATGTCACGCACACAATCCAAATTTGTCTGCCAATCCTGCGGTGCCGTAACATCAAAATGGTCAGGGAAATGTGAAAGTTGTGGCGCTTGGAACACAATTACCGAAGAACGAAATAATGAAACCCCGCCAAAAGGTAAAGGCTTAAAAGCTGCAACTAAAGCTCAGAAAATTAGCTTAACCGGCTTGTCAGGCGACAGCGACACGCCTGACAGAACCTTATCTGGTTTGAACGAATTTGACCGCGTTATCGGAGGTGGTTTTGTCCCCGGTTCGGCTATTTTACTTGGTGGCGATCCAGGAATCGGTAAATCCACCATTCTCATGCAGGCCGCAGCCGCACTTGCCGCACGTGGAAAAAGAGTTGTCTATATTTCAGGTGAAGAAGCAATCGCCCAACTAAGAATGCGCGCTGCACGCCTTGGTCTCTCAGACGCACCTGTTCAACTCGGCGCAGAAACGAATGTTGAAGATATCATCGCCACATTAAGGTCAGAGCAATCAGATGGGCGTGTTGACCTTGTCATTATTGACTCCATTCAAACTGTCTGGTCGCCTGTCATCGAAAGCGCGCCCGGCACAGTCAGTCAGGTGCGTGCCTCAGCTCAGGATTTAATTCATTATGCTAAATCAGCGGATACCTCACTTGTGTTGGTCGGGCATGTGACCAAGGAAGGTCAGATTGCAGGGCCCCGTGTTCTTGAACATATGGTAGATACAGTTATTTATTTTGAAGGTGACCGCGGGCATCATTTTAGAATTTTACGGGCAGTCAAAAACCGTTTTGGTCCGACAGATGAGATTGGCGTTTTTGAAATGCGGGGAGCAGGGTTGGTTGAAGTCGCAAATCCATCCGCACTTTTTTTAGAAGCACGGGAAGAAAATGTTCCCGGCTCTGTGGTGTTTGCCGGATTGGAAGGAACGCGCCCCCTGCTCGTCGAAATTCAAGCACTTGCCGCTCCCTCATCTCTAGCCACGCCCCGCAGAGCAGTTGTCGGGTGGGATTCAAACAGGTTATCCATGGTTCTGGCTGTACTCGAAGCGCGATGCGGGCTTAGCTTTGCTGGGCGAGATGTATTCTTGAACATTGCAGGCGGGCTTAAAATTAATGAACCCGCCGCGGATTTAGCTGTTGCTGCAGCTTTAATTTCATCCATTAGCAATCAACCCTTGGCTCCAAACAGCGTAACCTTTGGCGAAATCAGCTTATCAGGCGCTATCCGCCCTGTTAGCCAGACTGGGTTAAGACTTAAAGAAGCCGCCAAACTTGGGTTTCATACCGCCAATACTGCCTTACCAGCCAACATTGAAAAACCGCCACTCGAAGTAAACAATCTCGAAAAACTTGCCGACTTGTTAAAACAGATGAATATCACCCCCGCCGCCGAGTCATGCTAAACAAAAATTATGACTGAATTAGCAGCACTTGATTACATCGTTATCGCGGTTCTCTCGCTTTCAGGGGTGATTGCCTTGATACGCGGCTTAACCCGCGAAGTGCTATCTATTATCGGGTGGATAGCTGCATTTTACAGCGCCTTGTTTGCTTTGCCATTATTACGAGACATGGTTAGAGAATTTATTTCTCCGGATTGGATTGCCGATGGCGTCATTTTAGTTGTGGTTTTTATTGCCATTCTCATTGGGTTTAGTCTCGCCTCAAAGGCATTTACCGATAGATTAAAAAAGAGCCCGATTGGAATGCTTGATCGTTTCCTTGGGCTGGCATTTGGCATAACCCGTGGAATTGTGATTGTATCTTTTGCCTATCTCATTCTTTTACTGCTGTTACCGCCTGACGATCACCCAGAATGGGTACGTGAGGCAAGGTCGACACCTGTTCTAAAATCTGCAACAGCCATTTTGGTACGCGTCATACCATTTGATAATTTATCCGACAGAGTCCCTGATATTGATGATTTGATGAAAACAGACACATTTAAGAATACCATAGACGATAATCTTCTAAAATTACCGACAGATATAAAAGGTGATATTTCTAGCAAATTATCTGACAAAGATGACAGCGCAGGTTATAATGATACAACACGCGACCTACTTGATGCCCTCATCGAAGAAACCACTGAGTGAATTGAGTAAGTTGAGTAAACTGCAAAGGATTTGATGCATTGACCGATAGTGAAATGACATCCCTCATTCAATCTCTTCATGGCGATAAACTGCACGAAGAATGCGGTGTATTTGGGGTTTATAATCATCCTGACGCCGCCGCATTGACAGCTCTTGGTCTTCACGCCCTTCAACACAGAGGTCAAGAAGCCGCTGGAATTGTTTCTTTTGATGGTGAAAAATTTCAATCCGAGAGACGTTTGGGCCTCGTCAGTGACAATTTCACAAAAGCCAGTGTGATTGACCGACTGGAAGGTACATCAGCTATCGGTCATGTCCGGTATTCCACTACAGGCGAAACAGCTTTGCGAAATGTTCAGCCACTTTTTGCCGACCTTGCGGGCGGAGGCTTTGCCTGCGCACATAATGGCAATCTTACAAATGCATTAACACTCAGAAATGAACTGGTTCAGCAAGGAGCGATTTTCCAATCCACCTCCGATACTGAAACAATTTTACAACTTGTCGCCCGCAGTAAGCGTGGTCGAACAATTGATAGACTTATCGATGCACTTTTCCAAATTCAGGGTGCTTATAGTCTTGTTGTCCTGACCAACAAGAAAATGATTGGCGCGCGCGATCCGCTTGGTATTCGGCCATTGGTGTTAGGTGACCTAGACGGCTCTCCAGTACTAGCATCAGAAACTTGCGCTTTGGATATCATCGGCGCTCAGTTTGTTCGTGATATAGAGAATGGAGAGATTGTCGTCATTAATGAAAACGGTATTGAAAGCATCAAACCGTTTCCGCAAATGAAGCCTCGCCCTTGTATTTTTGAATATATTTATTTCTCAAGACCTGACAGCATTCTTCTAGGTAAGAGTGTTTATAATTGTCGTAAGAGTTTTGGCGCGACCCTTGCCAAAGAGAGCTATGTCGAAGCAGATGTCGTGACGCCTGTGCCAGATAGTGGCGTGCCGGCAGCCATCGGTTTTGCCGAACATGCAAATATTCCATTTGAAATGGGTATTATCAGAAATCACTATGTCGGGAGAACGTTTATCGAGCCTACTCAGCTAGGACGACAACTCGGTGTGAAGCGAAAGCATAACCCCAATAAAGCGCATGTAACCGGCAAGCGCGTTGTTCTGATTGATGACAGCATTGTCCGAGGCACAACATCTGTAAAAATTGTTCAGATGATGCGCGAAGCCGGTGCAACTGAAGTACATATGCGGATTGCTTGTCCGCCGATTACGCACCCGGATTTCTATGGTATTGATACACCAAACCAAGACCAGTTACTCGCCGCGACACATTCAATGGAAGAAATGAAAGAATATATCGGGGCTGATAGTCTTGCTTTTCTAAGCATTGACGGCATGTACCGTGCAATGGGGTATGAGGAAGGTAGGAATAATGACCTACCACAATTCACCGACCATTGCTTTACAGGTGATTACCCGACGGCCCTCACAGACCGTGAGGGAGACGAAGATTTCCGTCAACTCTCACTGCTTCAGGAACAAGGTTAATGAGCTCATCTGCCAAGGACAGCCAGCGTGTCGCGCTGGTGACAGGTGCTAGTCGTGGTATCGGAAGAGCTGTAGCACTTGCCCTCGCAAAACAGAATATACATGTCCTTTTGCTCGCCAGAACGCAAGGGGGACTAGAAGATGTCTATGACGAGATAGTCGCCGCCGATGGGGAGGCTACGGGCGTCCCCATGGATCTAACCGATTATGACGCCATTGATCGCCTTGGTGGGGTAATTGCTGAGCGCTGGGGTAAGTTGGATGTTTTCGTCGGAAATGCAGGTATTCTCGGGCCAATTTCGCCCGTCGCTCACATGACACCCAACGAGTTTGAAAAGACTTTAGCCATTAATGTAACCTCTAATGCACGACTAATTAGAGCGCTAGAACCCCTTTTGCTCGCTTCAGATACCGGCCGTGCTGTATTTTTAACCTCCGGTGCAGCTTATTCAACCAAGCCATTTTGGGGCGCTTATAGCACATCAAAAGCAGCATTGGATGCATTGGTAAAAAGCTGGGCCAATGAACAAAAAAATACATCTTTAAAGATAAATCTCTATTCACCAGGTCCGGTCAGAACAGCCATGCGCGCTCAGGCCATGCCAGGGGAAAATCCATCAACTTTACCTACTGCCGAAGATGTTGCACCACAAATTATATCTCTGTGTGCGCCTGAATATCAGCAAACTGGCGAAATAATATCTAAGTGGTGAACTTGCCTAGTAGCTCGGTTTGTCAGCCTTATCGTCAGCTTGAGGACTAGATGATTTTTGATTTTCTTCTTCAATAGGCTTTAAACAACGATTGAGAAGCTGACCACACAGTCCAAGGCCACCGGCGGAATTTTCACCCATAATGTTGGTTACTTTACCGTCTTTAATCCAATACCCGACCTGACAATTCCGTTCCCTAATCTCAAGGTCACCAGCAATGCCAAACGGGCTGCATCGGTTTGTAAAATGTCCGGAGTGTGGGCTACAACTTCCCCAATGTCCCCAGTATGAACCAAATCCATAATCTTTTATTTCTGACCTTCTAAGCGAATAAACCAGAATTTGGACACCATCTTGCATTGTAAAGCTAGCATTAGGTAATCCTGAACAAGCAAGAAGCTCTTTTTCACCAAGCCCAATCAATCCTTCAGCTCTTTCCTTAAAAGGTGGCGCAGATGCGCATGCTGTTAGGAATATAGGAAGCAAAACGCAAAACAATGACATTGATAGGCTGCGCACTCCCATACCTTGAAAAGACAATATTTGATTAAACTTTTTTTGGATCATCGTCATAACATTACCTTAAAACTAATTGGCTCTATAACGCTAATTAAAATTTAGTTAGCTTCATAACTGAGGAAAGTGAAATTTTGACGCACTTACTAAGAGATTAATCAAGAAACGTAAAGAGAGCTGCTAGTTATTATTTATCATGATAAGGATTCTTACCCTTACGAATAAAGAACCGGATTGGCACTCCCTCCAAATCAAATGCTTCACGCAAAGAATTAATGAGATACCGGATATAACTCTCAGGAACGGCATGGCCTCGACTAGAAAAAGCAGCGAATGTCGGGGGTCTTGCCTTCGCTTGGGTAACATATCGCAGGCGTACAGGACGCCCTTTATCAGCCGGGGGCGCGTGTCGGGCAATGGCATCTGCCAGCCATTGGTTTAAACGAGCTGTTGGAACACGCCCATTCCAGATTTCGTGCTGTCGAATAACAGCCGGCATGAGCTTCTCAACGCCTTTTCCGGTTTGAGCCGACATCGTGATAACAGGAATACCTCTAAGGCGTGGCAAAGCGAATTCCAGCTTGTCGCGAATAATTTCTCTAATTTCATTTTTATCTAGCTTGAGATCCCATTTGTTTATGGCAATAACCATGGCACGCCCCTCACGTTCAACCAGATCAGCGAGCTGGACATCCTGCTTGTCAAATGGGGTATCAGCATCAATTAACAAAACAACAATTTCAGCAAACTTGACGGCTCTAAGGCCATCAGCGACTGAGAGTTTTTCAAGCTTTTCAGATACACGCGATTTTCTGCGAATACCCGCTGTGTCCCATAATTTTATCGGTCTTTTCTGATCGCCATCCTGCCATTCCCAGTCAATGCCTATCGCGTCACGCGTGATCCCGGCTTCAGGGCCTGTCAACATTCGCTCCTCGCCCAACATATAATTGATTAATGTAGATTTCCCTGCATTCGGTCGACCCAAGATAGCAACCCGCAATGGGACATCTGGATCAACCTCAAAGGGGATGTCAGGATCAAAAGACTCATCGTCTTCCTCTTCCTCAAAAATATCTGCTTCCGCGCCCATAGCTGCTTTCACGCGGTCATAAAGGTCGCCAATGCCATGACCGTGTTCAGCAGACAAACCAATCGGCTCACCAAAGCCAAGCTCATAGGCTTCCAGAAAACCCGCCTCAGCTTTATCACCTTCATACTTATTCGCCGCCAGCACGACCTCATGCGGGGCTTTACGAATAAGGTCTGCGAAATATCTGTCTTCAGGCAAAAGCCCTGTTCTGGCATCTACCAGCATCAGCACCATATCCGCTTGCGTTATGGCAATTTCGGTTTGCTGACGCATACGCGCCTCAAGAGTTCCCGTCTTTGCATCTTCAAGACCCGCAGTGTCAATCACGGTGAAGCGTAACTCCCCCAAACGCGCGTCCCCCTCACGCCTATCACGTGTCACACCGGGGCGATCATCCACGAGAGCAAGTTTCTTGCCCGTAAGACGATTAAAAAGCGTTGATTTACCGACATTCGGACGCCCGACTATAGCCAGCGTAAAGCTCATCAGTTTCTTCCCTGACTTAAAAAAGCGACCTGTTAGCGATAAGCAATTAGCCTACCTTCATCGGTCAAAACATATACTGTTTTATTGGCAACTATTGGTGAAATCGACACTGAGTCCCCTACATCTGTAAGACTAATAACTTCTCCCGTATAGGGAGAAATAGAAGCTAAATCACCAAGAGAGGATGCTAGAAGCAACCTATCTCCAGCGAGCACAGGCCCGGACCAAGATACAGGGTCGTCCTTTTCGTCATCTTTATAATCTTGCAATTGCGTAATCCAACGAATTCTGCCCTGCCCTCTGGACAAGCAAATAACTTTGGCATCCGTCGTCACAAGAAACAAATTATCCCCAGCAACCCAAGGGGTCTCAACGGATTTAATTTCAGCCATCCAAACCCGCTCGCCAGTGCGTAGATCTATTGAAACCATGCGTCCGCCATGACTCGCGGCGAAAACTCTGTCACGATCAATAACGGGACGCCCAACAATCGGGTTCAAATCTGATAAAGGTGTTAACTGTCCAGCGCGGGAAAGCATATCTTCCCAGTTAACTGTGCCATTGGTCACACGCAGAGAAACAACTTCACCAGAACTAAACCCCGTCACCACGCTATCGCCGGATACGGCTGGGCTTGGTGAAGAAAGAATAGTTGCAGGTTCAACAATTGCGAGATGCGTCCAAATACGGCGCCCATCATCAGTCGAAAACACCTGAAGCTGATTATCATGACTAACAACGAACACTTTACCATCATCAACTGTTGGGGATGTTTTGAACGGTATTGCGCTTGTTTCTCGCCAGTTTACCCGGCCAGTTTTAGCATCAACGGCAAGAAGCTCACCAAAGCCAGTGGCTACAAAAACCTGCCCACCCCAATAGGAGATACCACCGCCAAAACCATCCTCAACTTCAGCACCCTTTTGATAGACTTTAAGTGTCCATATTTTTTTACCTGTATGAGCATTTGCAGCCGTCAGACGCATATCCGCACCAAGACCGAAAATCATATCCTCGGCAATGATAGGCATAGCAGTCATTTTCAAATCACGTGTACTGCCCTTAACAAATGAGATTGAGAATTTTTCCCGTGTCTCATCATTAATCATTAAGTGATGAGCAACATTATCAGCAAAGCCGCCAGGCTGATGCCAACCATCATTTTCATAAGGTTGGGGCAGCACTATTGGAACACCTGACAAACGGGGATCAGCCCGGAGACTGCGTTCATAACTGAGGACAGAAATACGATCGCCTTTAAGTTTTTTCTCAGCTTCGTCTCGGCTGTCATTCGAACAGGCACTCAACATGAATGTTGTGAGCATGCCCACGACAAGAAGTCTTAACGGGTTTGTTTTCAGGAGGTGCATAGAGTTACTTTCAAGATTTATTATTCAGCAATTCGTCAACAACAAGGCCGCGCATTATTATGATACGCGCCCTGAGGGACTCAGGCAGCTCATCATCGCTCAGTGCCATATCATATATCTCCCGCGCTGTCAGATATTCCTCTGATAGAAAATAAGCCAGCCCGGCCATCTCACGCGCCGAATGACGATAGGCATTATCGGGCCTCAATAGGCTCTGCAAACGCTCATCAAGCTCTGATGCAGGAATTGATCCTACCAATAAAGATGCAGCACTTAATTCCGCAAGTGCATTCAATGCTGAAGGCAACGATCCGTCATCGGATAAAATATCATAGGCTTTAACTGCGGCATCCGTATCACCGGATTGATGCAGGAGGCGCGCTTTGTGAAAGGCTGCGATTTTTCCATACCCATTATCCTCAGCCAGAATAAAATCTGAAAATAGCTGAATGCTGGTCTCTTGATTTGCATCGCCGACTTGCTCAATAAGCGCCTCATATCTCTCTGAAGCTTTGATGTTTTGAGAGGTAGTGTAAGAACCATAGATATTCGTCCCCGCAACAAGAACAACTATTGCCACCAGCACAATAATAATGGCAGATCCATATCTATCCCAAAAGGCTTTCAGGCGGTCACTGCGTAGTTCAGCTTCAATTTCATCAAATAATTCACTCACAGGTTACTCCAGAGATTGTGTTGTCGTAAGGACGTTAGATTAATCAACTTTTTTCTTCATACCATAAGTATGTTGTTCTGATGGGAAAGTTCTTGAACGCACTTCACGCGCATAGGCTTCCGCCGCACCGGCAATTTGGGCTCCCAGCGTCGCGAATTCTTTCACGAAACGAGGAACTTCCGGTGACAGACCCAGCATATCTTCCGTCACCAATATTTGACCATCACATTGAGAGGACGCCCCAATTCCAATAGTTGGAACAGTCAATTCAGCAGTAATTTTATCAGCCAAGGGCGCTGCCATGCCTTCCAAGACAACACTAAACGCCCCTGCTTGAGCAACCGCCGCAGCATCCGCTTCCAAGGCCGCCCATTCCTCATGAGTTCGACCCTGAGTTTTAAACCCACCCATCACATTAACACTTTGAGGTGTCAGCCCGATATGAGCCATAACGGGTATACCGCGTTCATGCATATAGGCAATAGTAGCCGCCATGGATTGCCCACCTTCAAGCTTAACTGCCTGACATCCAGTTTCCTTAATAATGCGAGCAGCATTTCTAAAGGCCACTTCAGGGCTTTCTTCATAAGTTCCAAAAGGCATATCTACTACAACCAATGCACGTTCTGAGCCGCGTACAACTGCTGCACCATGTGCAATCATCATATCCAGTGTAACGCCTAGCGTACTTTCCATGCCATACATCACCATACCGAGGCTATCGCCAACCAGCAGGACATCAACATAGGGATCAATCAAACGGGCCGTGTGAGCATGATAGGATGTCAAACAAACAATCGGGTCTCCCCCGGCAGCCTTTCGTGAAGTGAGACTGGGAACCGTAAAGCGTTGTTGAACCTTTTGAACGGACATATCCGTCTCCTTCGCCAAGCGTGCTATGCAATGATAACCGCGATAATTTGCGGAAATTACCCCAAAAAAACGATTTGAGCAAATACCAGCGCATGTTTTTATTATTGTTTCATGTTGTAGTTTATGAACACGATTAATAGAGTTATATCCAAACGGGGAGGCCTTTATGACGGAAATTCCATCAGATATGCAAAACGAACTTAAAAAGCTTCTGGATAAAGAAGCCATCAGAGAGCTTGTACAAATATATTGCCGTGCAGCGGACAGACATGACCATGTGCTTATGCGATCTTTATACCATGAGGATGCCTATGATGATCACGGGAATTTCTTCAAAGGTCCGGCGATGGAATTCATCGATATGCTTCCTGATATTCAAAAAGCCATGGCAATTCTTCATCATAATGTGACGACCCATAATATCTTTTTTGACCCTGAAAACCCTGACTATGCTGAAGGCGAGACATATATTATAGCCTTTCATAAAGTTCAGCCAGAAGGTGACCCGAATGGGCATGATGTCTTAATCGGTGGGCGGTACTTCGATATTTATGAAAAGCGCGAAGGAATCTGGAAATTTTCCAGCCGAAGCATTGACGCTGACTGGGTCTATGTAAGCGACCCCTCTGATGTGGCTCTTGATCACCCCATGATTGACGGTGTGCATATAGGCTGTCCAGGGATGGAGGACCCATCTTACAAACTGTTAAAGCTGTTTAAACCCGGCCCTCGGTTAAGCCCGCGCTAGCGAAAAAAAGCCCGCGCTAGCGACTATCAAAATCTGCATTAGCTGCTGCACTTTTTCCTGCAAGCCGTCCAAATAACGTCGCATCACCCACTGACATGCCACTGGCATAGCCTTTGGAAGTGCGAGGCAACCCGGCTGTTACCCGCCCTGCAGCATAAAGCCCGGGGATAATTGAGCCTGAAACACTAATAACCTCCCCGCTTGGCATTGTATCCAACCCGCCTAATGAGAAAGTCAAAGGTCCTGTTGTCCCCGGCATAATAACAGCAGTCTGGTTTTCAAATGATAAATCAAGCAAGGCAAATGGTTTAGCTTTGAGAGGTTTTATCCATTCCGGTGATTTATGGAATTTTGGGTCTTGGGATTTCTCAGCAAATTTATTGTAAAAGGCAACTGTCTCCTGCAATGCACCCTCGGGAAAAAGACCCGACTCGCGCTCAATTTCCTCAATCGTGTCACCAACAGCGATAACATCAAGGCGTTCAATATACATCGGGTGATCATAATCGTCCTGATCTACGAGAAGATAAACGCGCTGTTCATCCTGCAAACTTGAATAATGCCCTAGCCGCGCAAGATAAGCATCCTCATTAACAAATCGGTCACCTTGTAAATTAACCATGATACCATTGGTCAGCTTAGCCGGCGGGTAAAGTGGAAACGACAAAAATGCTTGGTCCATATTTATTACCGACCCGCCTGCAGCCATTCCAAGGCGAATACCGTCACCCATATCAAACGGATTACCATAGGGCGTCGCCCAACTATGAATCTCGGGAATATATTTCGCTGTCATTTCCTTATTCATAATAAACCCGCCTGACGCGAGAACGACGCCGCGACGCGCCTCATAAAAAACCTCTTTATTATCCTCGCGTGCGACAACCCCAGCAACACGCCCATCAGCTTTAACCAGCAGTCTGATAACGCGGCTATCATAATGAATATCAACGCCTGCTTTTTCGACTGCCCCTGTCAGGGCATCCATAAAAATACGCCCCCCAAAATCACCTTCATGAGATGGCACATGTCCGCGCGGAACAGCTTCAGCTTTACGCTTGAATATTTCGGTGCGCTCATTACCTGTAAAAAGCAATGACTCGTCGGTTAACGGCACGACATCCCGCTCCATCATCACGGCAGGTTTATAGGTCACCCCGAGACTTACAGCCCAATCATAATGGTCTGCCGCGCCTTCCACATAAGTTCTGATTTTTTCTGGGTCACCACGTTCCTCAAGTGCTGTCTCGAGATACGCAATCATGTTTTCAGTACTATCCTCATACCCCAGCTCTTTTTGTAGGGCCGTACCACCCGAACCGCCAAGATACATCTCACAGCTCGACATACCAGTAGACCCCCCCGAGCCGCTAGCACGTTCAAATAACACCACCTCAGCCCCTGCTAAAGCCGCTTCTAGTGCCGCACTTCCACCTGCGCCCCCAAAGCCACAAACAAGCACATCCGCCGAAACATCAAAGTTTTTAACTTCTTCAAATGGTTGAACCGTAAACCTGTTTGTTTCTGCACTATCTGACATGTTACCCCCCAACTATATCCGTAAATACTGTCGACTATACTCAACCAAAAAACTAAATCTTGGCAAGACCAAAACAGCGCTTCGTAAAAATTCAAACAAGAAAAACTTGGCGAAAAATTAATTATTGATTAGAGTTTATTTATATTGTGGAGGTACTCATGAGAATTTCTTTGCCAGATACAACGACAGCTACCGAGATAGATCCGGGTGCTGTGTATATACCTGAAATTGCTAAAGCAGGCGGCGCATTTGCCAAAGCCGTATATTCAAATAGCAAACTGCCATTGAGAACCTTTGAGGCGGCTCGCATAGTAACCGCAGTAATAAATGGCTGTAAGATATGCATGAACTGGCGCGCAGCTAGAGATGTTAGCCAATTTGGTATTGAGAATGGTGTCGATACGAATGGTGAAGCTCCTGATGAAGAATTTTATCTTGCCTTGCTGGATAACGATTTTAAAGGGCTATCGCGACAAGAAGAACTCGCCATTCAATATGCGACGCTGATGGGAACTGACCCCCAGAAGCTCTCAGCAGATGATGCCTTCTGGAATGAAATGCGTACTGAATTCACTGAAGCAGAATTGACTGACCTAACCTATTGCGTTGCCATGTGGATGGGTCTTGGGCGCATGACGCATGTTCTGGGTCTCGATTCCGGTTGCGAGGTAGTAGCTCAATCATAAATTGGCATAGCTATCTAAAACGTCCTAGATATTCTCCATAAAAATCACAAACAAAAG
>CALKOC010000062.1 GCA_938091085.1 uncultured Alphaproteobacteria bacterium | reverse complement strand
ATGTATGACTACCGGGGGCGGGTTGCGGAAGCGACTGGTGCAAATGTATTTTTTATTTTAGACGGAAAAATTCATACCCCTATACCTGATTGCTTTCTTGACGGAATTACGCGGCGAACAGTTATAGACCTTGCGAAAGATAAAGGTATTGAGGTCATAGAGCGTGTGATTATGCCTGAAGAACTTGATGGTTTTGAGGAGTGTTTTATCACGGGAACCGCAGCTGAAGTGACACCAGTCTCAGAAATTGGGCCACATCGTTTTACACCAAGCGAAATAAGCTTCGACCTTATGACGCGCTATGCAGCGCTGACCCGTGGTCAAAAATAAAACTTCTAACTAATTTTTTTCTTCAAGAAGTGCCAAGCCTTTGGATAAGTAATCTATGGCTGTCCAGACGGTAAAAAATGTTGCCGTCCATAATAACCCCAACCCTGTCATTTTAATAAGTGGGCTAATCATTTCACCAGCCTCACCCAAAAGTAAAATGCCAAGGGCAATCATTTGTATTGTGGTTTTAAGCTTCGCTATTTGAGACACTTCAAGCGTCACGCCACGATCTGTCAAATATTCACGGAACCAAGAGATTAAAATTTCTCTCATAATAATCAAACCGGCAGCGAGTGTATGAATACCGCTGATATCTCTGAATTCAATGAGAATGATGATAACCGCAACAACCATTAACTTATCGGCAATCGGGTCTAGCATTCGTCCAAACTCTGAAGTGGCTTGAAGTCTACGGGCGAGCCATCCATCAAGATAATCCGTAATAGCTGCCAGATAGAAAATCAGACAGGCAAGCCAGTTTCCTAGAGGCCCGGGGATGAGATAAAGCAGCACCAGAGCCGGGATCATAAAGATTCTGAACAACGTCAGAAGGTTTGGAAGACGTTTGATCACTTATGAACCCTCGCCGTTAAAATGGTCATATATATGTTGCGCGATACCTGCACTAATTCCCTCAACTCGGATGAGATCTGCTAATGAGGCTCGCATTACAGCTTTAGCAGAACCAAAATGATGCAACAGAGCTTTTTTACGTTTTGCCCCGATACCGGAAATATCATCTAACGGATTCGCTCTAATATCTTTTTTTCTTTTGATACGATGCCCACCAATAGCAAATCTATGGGCTTCATCGCGTAAACGCTGAAGATAATATAATACTGGTGAATTGGGGGGTAAGTTAAAAACATCACGTTCGGGCATGAAAAATTGTTCTCGACCTGCGTTTCTATCCGGCCCTTTAGCGATACCAATTAAGGGAATATCGAGGCCAAGCTCTGCCATTACTTTTCTGGCAATCCCAAGCTGGCCTTTACCACCATCTATTAAAATCAAATCTGGACGATTTGTACTTTCTGTAGTTTCTTCGCGAACCATTCGCTCGTAGCGCCGGGTTAGAACTTCTTGCATCATGGCATAATCATCGCCCGGGACTGTATCAGCATTTTTGATATTGAATTTCCTATATTGGTTTTTAACAAAGCCGTCTTCCGTTGCGACAATCATCCCTCCGAGTTGGTTAGTCCCGCCAAGATGACTGTTATCAAAAACTTCGATACGGCGGATAGGTCCTTCAAGATCAAAAGTTTCAGCGACTGCCGATAAGAGGTTTTGTTGACTGGCAGTTTCAGATAATTTGCGTGCCAATGCTTCTTTGGCGTTTTGAGATGTATGCGCCACAATATCAGCTTTCTCGCCACGTTTTGGAGCGGTTAGGCTGACCTTGTAGTCTTGTTTTAAACTCAATGCTTCCTCTAAAAGGCTTTTCCCGGGCAGGGTGAGGTTGAGTAAAATTTTCCTTGGCGATTGCCTGTTTTCATAAAACTGAATGATGAATGACTCTAAAACTTCTTCTGCCGGTGTGTCTTTGTCATGGCGGGGGAAATAAGCCTTGTTTCCTAAGTTACGTCCAGCACGGAAGAAAAATACCTGAACACAACTCTGCCCACCTTCTTGGGCGAGGGAAATAATATCGGCTTCCTCGATTGTGCGCGCGAATACATCTGTGGTGGATTGTATATATGTTAGAGCGCGGATACGATCTCGATACTCCGCAGCTAGTTCAAAGTCCTGTAGATCACTCGCGGCTTGCATCTGTTGGGCAAGCTCTCCTTGAATATCCTGATTGCTTCCGGACAGGAATTGCCGCGCCTGTTTTACAAGCAGGCTATAGTCCTCAGGAGAAATCTCATTTGTACAAGGCGCACTGCACCGTTTGATTTGATGAAGCAGGCAAGGGCGTGTCCGGCTGTCATATACGCTGTCATTGCAAGATCTCAATAAGAAAGCTTTTTGTAAGGTGTTAAGGGTTCTGTTTACCGCGCCTGGAGATGCGAAAGGGCCAAAATAGTCACCCTTGCGTTTGCGACTGCCGCGATGTTTTGTGATTTGCGGAATAATATGATCATCCGCCAATAAAATATAAGGGAGGCTCTTATCATCCCGCATCAAAACATTAAACCGAGGTTTGAATTTCTGGATGAGGTTCGCTTCCAGTAGCAAAGCATCGGCTTCCGTCTGAGTGCGGATAAATTCCATATTGTGAGTTAGGCGTATCATATTTGCGATACGATTGGAGTGACCACTGATACGTGTATAGGACGATACTCGGTTTTTGAGATTTTTGGCCTTGCCTACATACAAAACATCATCATTTGACCCGAGCATACGATAAACGCCCGGCCCGTTAGGAAGGGTCTTAACCTTGGTTTTAATCAAATCTGTACCGATAGGTGAACCGGTTTCTGATGTGTTCTGCATATTCATGCAGTATATACCTCTTGCCGTTTTAAAACCGTATTCTTGAAGACATTTTCCTCCATAAAAATGTCAAAAAAAGCATCCACGACAACTGTGGATAAGTTTGTGATTAAAACCCTATCATATCTGCCAAGTGGTTGTATTTATTGAATAGGCACCTCTTTGCATAATTTTTAGGCATTTTTATAACTCGTTGTTTTATATACTATAATTAAAATCAAGAGACAAAATAATAAAAAATTTCTTAAAGAGAATGGGGTTTACAATTATTTTATTCTGTTGCAGGAGGTATGTGATTAACTACCCAAAAATTAGAAAATTCGCTTTAGTTCTCGTTGCTTAGGTCAATTTAAAAATATTCTTAAAATATCAGTTCTTAAAAACTTTTAATGCGTTCAATCGTTACGCCGACTGAACCCGCGGCCTCAATTGCATCTGGCTTGGCAACTTTTACCCGTGCAAGCGTCACGCGCGGTAAATTCAGACAATGTTGAGCAATATCTTCAGCAAGTTGTTCGACAAGATCGATATGTTTGTCTCGAACCAAATCAGAAATCAGATTGGTGATGTTTTCATAGCAGACAACATCCGAGATATGCTGAGGCACATCGGAGGGAGATGAAATAGCATTGTCTTCAATGCTCAAATCTACGGAGACAACTATATTTTGCTTATCTTCTTTTTCATGAGGATGAATGCCAATTGAGGCGAGCAAATTGTAATCATGGACAAACACATGCATCAGCCCGGCTGGAGCATTAGCAAATACATTTGTTTCCGGATTAACAGCGAGTTTGGAAGGTAGGGGCTTATTCATTATGGGTAAAATTCTTTGTTAATGACAAAATTAAGCAATGTCGTGGAGGTTATGAGGGTTATTCAACAACTTCAGTTACGTCCGGCGTTTTCCAGGCAAGGTGCTGTCCACCATCAAGGGCAATCATCTGGCCTGTCATGGCCTGTGCTGACAATATATATCTCACCCCATCGATAATGTCTTGCGGATTTGCGCCTGAACCAAGCGGCACAAGTCGAGTTTGTTTCTCAAACTCCTCAGGGTTTTGTCTTTGGTTCGCTAAAGTTGGGCCGGGGCCAATACCATTGACTCTTATCTGTTGCTCGGCCAATGCCTGAGCGAATGTCTGGGTTAGTGTCCATAGTCCTGTTTTGGAAACTGTGTAGCTGATGAAGTCGGGGTTTAGCCGCCAAACCCGTTGGTCGATAATATTAATAATATTACCCCCCGCCTGAGCTTGTTTGGCGAAGTCGCGCATCAGTATTGCCGGAGCTTTTAAATTAACATTCAAATGCATATCCCAGCTATCATCCGTCAAGGTCGTTACCTCGTCGCGTTCAAATACCGACGCATTATTAATTAAAGCTGATAAAGGACCTAAAGTTTCGACTGCACGAGAAATAAGACTGCCTGCTTCACCGGCATCACCGAGATTAGCTTGCAGCGTTTCAGCATTTCCGCCTTTGTCAGTAATTATTTGGGCCAGTTCATTGGCTGCGTCCCCGGAGTTACTATAATGTATCGCTATCTTCCAGCCGTCCTCAGCCAATCCCAAAGCAACAGCGCGACCAATTCGATGAGCTGCGCCTGTTATCAAAACTGTTTTGGTCATGAGATTTCCTTAATAATAAATATATGCTAGCGAGAACGGCGGTGCTTTTTGGGTGTCCATTTTCTACCCATCTTGGAACCAGTTGCTTCTGAAACTCTCTTTTCAACTTCAGAGGGGCGGGCGAGAGGATCATTCGCCACCACTAATTCAGTTTGTTGTAATCGCTTAATCTCATCGCGTAAACGTGCCGCCTCTTCAAATTCAAGATCTGACGCAGCTGTTTGCATTTTCTTTTCAAGCTGCTCAATATGCGTGCGTAAATTATCGCCAAGCAGAGGGGCTTGAGCTTCCGCCATGCCTTCTTTTACACGATAAGGTCCTGGCGCCATATTATCTTGCGCATCAGCCATGCCTTCAAGCAAATCACCGATATTTTTTTGCACAGATGCAGGGGTGATATTATTAGCTTCATTGTGGGAGTTTTGTTTTTCGCGGCGTCTTTTGGTTTCCGCCAAAGCGCGTTCCATTGAGCCTGTCATTTTGTCGGCATACAACAAGACGCGTCCGTCAATGTTTCGTGCGGCACGGCCTATGGTCTGTATGAGTGAGGTCTCAGATCTTAAAAAACCTTCTTTATCAGCATCAAGAATAGCGACCAATGCACATTCAGGAATATCAAGTCCTTCTCGAAGCAAGTTAATCCCAATCAAAATATCATATGCGCCCATACGCAAATCTCGAACAATTTCAATACGTTCAAGTGTATCAATATCGGAATGCATATACCGGACACGAAGTCCTTGCTCATGCATATATTCAGTTAAATCCTCAGCCATGCGCTTTGTGAGTGTCGTGACAAGGACGCGGTGATTTTTCTTTACAGCCTCATGGCATTCCGAAATTAAATCATCGACTTGGGATTTTGCCGGTCTTATATCGCATACTGGGTCAATCAGCCCTGTTGGTCGGATAACCTGTTCGACGAAAACCCCGCCGGTCTGGTTCATTTCCCAAGGACCGGGGGTTGCTGAAACATGAATGCTTTGCGGGCGCATCAAATCCCATTCTTCAAATTTCATAGGACGGTTATCAACACAACTAGGCAGGCGGAAACCGAATTCTGCAAGTGTGGATTTACGCCTAAAGTCGCCTTTAAACATGCCGCCAATTTGTGGCACGGTCACATGGCTCTCATCGGTAAATAGAATTGCATTATCAGGCAGATATTCATAAAGCGTTGGGGGCGGTTCTCCGGCTTTTCTACCTGTGAGATAGCGTGAATAGTTCTCAATTCCGGCACAGGAACCAGTGGCTTCAAGCATCTCAATATCAAATTCGGTGCGTTGCTCAAGACGTTGAGCCTCCAGTAAACGCCCGGCAGCTTCAAATTCCTTCAGCCGAATTTGCAAATCCTCTTTAATGCGTTGTATGGCCTGATTGAGTGTCGGGCGCGGCGTAACATAGTGGCTGTTGGCATAGACCCGCACAAAATCAAGAGATCCCATCTTATTTCCTGTAAGAGGGTCGAACTCTGTTAAGGCATCAATTTCATCTCCGAAGAGTTCTATTCGCCAAGCGCGGTCTTCACAGTGTGCCGGAAATAACTCGATTGTGTCCCCACGAACCCTGAAGTCACCGCGAGCAAAACCTAACTCGTTTCGGGTATATTGAAGAGCGACCAAATCTGCCAGTAATTGCGCGCGCGGCATATTTTTACCGACTTCTAAATCGAAACTCATTTCCGTGTAGGTTTCGACCGAGCCGATACCGTAAATACAGGAAACGGAAGCAACGATAATGATGTCATCGCGCTCAAGAAGCCCCCGTGTAGCAGCATGCCGCATTCGGTCAATCTGCTCGTTAATATTACTTTCTTTTTCTATATAGGTGTCTGTTCTGGCAACGTAGGCCTCGGGCTGGTAATAATCATAATAAGATACAAAATATTCCACAGCATTATCTGGAAAAAAGCTCTTAAACTCGCCGTAAAGTTGAGCGGCAAGAGTTTTGTTTGGGGCGAGTATTAAAGCGGGGCGGCCTGTATGGGCGATAATTTGCGCCATAGAAAAGGTTTTTCCTGACCCCGTGACACCGAGCAATACCTGATCACTTTCGCCATTATTTATCCCCTTTAAAAGTTCGTTAATGGCTTTGGGTTGGTCACCTGCCGGCTCAAACTCAGATTTTAAATTAAAGACCTTTCCACCCTCAGTTTTCCTGGGGCGGATAGGGCGGTGCGGAACAAAACTTTCCAACGAAGCTTCGTTAAGTCCCGGCTCAGGGATGGGCGGCAGGGGTTTGCGGCCGGTCAGACTTTGCTGCTCTTCAGACATAGAAATAATATAGACATCGCCAGTCAATTTACTAGTATTACGGAGTTCTAAATAAAAAAGAAAAAGGAATGAACATGCTTCTTAATTTTAGAAAAATATATTTTGCGATTATCTCGACAGTCAGCATGATTGTTGTAGGTGTCACAGCAGTAGATCTTATAAGTTTTGCTATTACGATTATATTCCCTGACTTAATTGCTTCCGATATGGCGCGGTTGGATGAGCTTCTTTCAGCGGAAGAGGGCGCAAACCCCTTTTTGCGCCGTGAAGTTCGCCCTCTAAATTCTGAAATCATTAGTGATGTTATTCGAATGA
Source organism: uncultured Alphaproteobacteria bacterium (assembly GCA_938091085.1). Lineage (GTDB taxonomy): Bacteria > Pseudomonadota > Alphaproteobacteria > RS24 > RS24 > Micropelagius. The sequence goes on along the minus strand of CALKOC010000062.1, from coordinate 21,188 downwards.
TTGTATTCGGTCTGTTGCTCTTCTGGCACTTGCCGCGGTTGCTTTCTGATGACGATAAGGCTCAGTAACCAAGCCCGAAAAACGTTTTTTTAGGTTCACTAAAGCTTGCTTGTATTTTGTAGGCAGTGGGCGTAATTTGTCCTCTTGTGGTGTTTCCTTCACGCCTTTCTCTAGGAGTAATTTATGTCCGGTTCATCTTTTCTTTCTGAAACTCTGTCTCGCGTTAAGCCTTCGGCAACCATAGCCATTTCTGACAAGGCAAGAGAATTACGTGCTTCTGGGGTGGATGTTATTGGACTGAGTGCAGGTGAACCTGACTTCGATACGCCGGATAATATTAAACAGGCGGCAGTAGAAGCGATTAATCGCGGTGAAACTAAATACACTGCTGTAAATGGCATTGCTGAGTTGAAGGAAGCTATATGTGAAAAGTTTAGGCGGGATAATGACCTTAGTTATACTCAGGATCAATGTTTTGTGGCGCCGGGGGGGAAGCCTGTCATTTATGACGCGCTTATGGCGACATTAAACCCTGGTGACGAGGTTATTATCCCGGCACCCTATTGGGTGAGTTATCCAGATATGGTCAGCCTTGCAGGTGGGACGTCTGTAATTATTGAAGCGAAAGCTGAGGATGGTTTTAAACTCCAGCCCGAGGTTCTTGAGGCCGCGATTAACGACAAAACCAAGTGGTTTATTTTTAATTCACCTTCCAACCCTTCAGGTGCTGCCTATACGGCAGATGAGTTGAAAAAATTAACAGATGTTTTAGTTCGCTATCCGGATGTATGGATTCTTACCGATGATATGTATGAACATCTTGTTTATGATAATTTCACCTTTGCGACACCCGCACAGGTAGAGCCCTCCTTATATGACAGAACCTTAACCATGAATGGGGTCTCAAAAGCTTATGCTATGACGGGCTGGCGGATCGGTTATTGCGCCGGACCAGTACAATTGATTAAGGCCATGACCAAAATTCAATCTCAGTCTACCTCCAACCCAACCTCAATTAGCCAGTGGGCGGCTGTTGAAGCGCTAAACGGGCCACAGGACTATATTGCCGAACGTAATGCCGTTTTCAAAACACGCCGTGATATGGTGGTAGATATGCTTAATCAGGCAGATGGTATTAATTGCCTGACGCCTGAAGGCGCTTTTTATGTTTATCCGTCTTGTTCGGGATGTGTTGGGAAATCAACGCCAGAAGGTAAAGTAATCGAAAATGACGAGGACTTTGCCACAGCCTTGTTGGAAGCTGAAGGGGTAGCGGTTGTTCATGGGGCAGCATTTGGTTTGTCACCCCATTTTCGTATCAGCTACGCCACCTCTGATGAGAATTTGAAAGAGGCCTGTGTGCGTATTCAGCGTTTTTGTGCATCCTTAAAAAATTAATAATTAAATAGGCTCACAATATGAGTGAAGAAGATTTTAAAGATCGTGTCGAAAAAGGTTGGCAGGTCGCTGAACGTGTATTCGGTGAAAGACCGGCTGAAGGGCAAAAGAATGGCGTATTGTCAGATATGGTTATGGCCACTGCTTATGCCGATATCTGGTCAAGACCGGGCCTCGGTCTTCGCGATCGTTCGATGATAACTTGTATTGTGCTGGCTGTTCAGGAGCATGAAACGGAGCTTAAAGTTCACCTCAGAGGTCTCGCACATCAGGGAGTAAGCCGTATCGAAGCCGAAGAAATGATGATGCATATTTCGATCTATATTGGTTGGCCTAAAGCACTTGAAGCGCGTCGTATCATGACAGAAGTTTTTGATGAACTTGAAATAAGCTAATCGTCTAAAACTCTAGACAGCTTCTTTTTCTGCTAAATATTTCTCTGCTTCAAGAGCTGCCATACAGCCCATACCAGCGGCAGTAACAGCCTGACGATAAATATCATCGGTAACATCGCCCGCTGCATAAATGCCCGGGATAGATGTTGCTGTGCTGTCAGGAGAGGTGATGAGATAGCCACCCTGTTTGGTCTCAAGTTGTTCCGTAAACAGCTCTGTTGCCGGGGCATGACCAATGGCAACAAAAACCCCGTCAGCTTCAATCTCCGATAATGCACCCGTCTTGGTGTTTTTTAATCGCGCACCCGTGACGCCTAATGGTTCTTCCGTGCCGGTAATCTCGTCAATTTCAGTGTCCCATAACACCTTAATTTTTTCGTGTGCCAATAAACGTTGTTCTAGGATTTTTTCACAGCGTAAAGCATCCCGTCTATGTATCAGAGTTACTTCGGAAGCAAAATTTGTTAGGAATAGTGCTTCTTCTACGGCGGTATTACCCCCACCGACAACGACTACTTTTTTGTCTCTATAGAAAAACCCGTCACATGTGGCGCATGCGGATACACCAAAGCCCTGAAACTTTTCTTCTGAGTCCAGTCCGAGCCATTTTGCTTGGGCGCCAGTGGCGATAATGACTGTATCTGCTGTATAGGTTGCCCCACTATCGCCTTTAAAAGAGAAGGGCGATGCTTTCAAATCCGCATCTGTAATGATATCGGAGATAATCTCTGTTCCTACATGGGCGGCCTGCGCTTCCATTTGTTCCATAAGCCAAGGGCCTTGAATAGCCTCGGCAAATCCGGGGTAGTTTTCGACATCTGTTGTAATTGTGAGCTGACCACCTGGTTGAAGGCCACGCACTAAAACAGGTGAAAGCATAGCTCTGGCTGCATAAACGGCAGCCGTGTAACCGGCAGGGCCGGAACCAATGATTAGGACTTTTGAATGTATAGAATCTGACATGTCTTCTTATGCTTAGAATCCCAACATATGGTCAAGATAAAAAATTGACTCAAAAAGTTTTTGGGCAAATTAGATGGTTAAAACTTAACTAAGAAAAAATCTTGCGCTAAAAGGTAATAAAATTACAATGTACGTATTCACTTTTAACCCCTCGGCATTATGAAAAAAGAACTCGATAGAATAGATATTAAAATTATCTCCGCATTACAATCTAATGGGCGAATGACCAATGTCGATTTGGCTGAAAAAGTCGGGGTTTCTGCTCCACCTTGTTTGCGAAGAGTGCGGGCGCTTGAAAAAGCTGGTTATCTGACGGGTTATCACGCCGATGTCGATTTCGCTAAATTGGGCTTTACTGTCACAGTTTTTGCCATGGTGGGCCTTCATAGTCAGGCAGACAAGGATTTGCAGGCTTTTGAGGAGCTTGTACGGAGTTGGCCAGAAGTCCGCGAGTGTCATATGTTGAATGGTGATATTGATTTTATACTGAAATGTGTCTCTGAAGATTTGTCATCATTCCAAATGTTTCTAACCCAAAAACTTACACCTGCGCCAAATGTTGCAAATGTCAAAACATCTTTGACGATACGCCAGACCAAAAAACTGCCCGGCGTGCCTCTCTAAGACATGAGTGTGCCTCTCTAAGACTTGAGTATGTCACCTGTGAGGTTTTTGCTTATTTATGAAGAGCTAGATAAATTTAACGTCAAGAATTTCGTAAAATTTGCTTCCACCAGGGGTTCTGACTTCAACGCTGTCACCGGTTTCTTTTCCAATTAGTCCGCGGGCGATAGGGGAGGATATTGAAATTCGGCCTTCTTCAACATTTGCCTCATAATCCCCTACAATCTGATAAGTCATTTCTTCATCAGTATCCTCATCAACAAGGCTTACTGTAGCGCCAAATTTGACGCTATCACCCGAAAGAGAACTGATATCGATGATTTCGGCACGGTTCAGCATATCCTCTAGTTCAAGAATACGGCCTTCATTGTGACTTTGCTGTTCTTTTGCAGCATGATATTCGGCATTCTCAGACAAATCACCATGCTCACGCGCTTCGGCAATAGCCCTGATGATTCGCTGGCGCTCCGGCCCCTTGAGAAGCTTAATTTCTTCATCAAGTTTTTGATAGCTACCTTCTGTCATTGGCACTTTTTCCATGACTCAGATCCTTTTTATCGAAACGGGAAGCCAAAAACCTCTCCGCGGAATTCTAGATATAATGTTCGGACATAAAGCCCATTCAGGTCAACTCTTTATGTAATATTAGCGGTGTAATCCTGCAGGCTTCGGACATTAAGTGGGCCTGCGCTAACAGCTTTAATTCCAGAAATTGCTGCCTCTGCTGCCGCAATAGATGTGAAATAAGGAATTTTCATTTCAAGTGCAGTTCGTCTGATGGATTTGCTGTCAGCCAATGATTGCTCACCTTCAGTCGTGTTGATAACTAGTTCAACTGTGGCATCTTTCATGGCGTCAACAATATGGGGTCGACCTTCAAGCACTTTATTCACTTGCGTAACGGAGAGGCCATTATCCTCCAGTAATTTGCAGGTTCCAGAGGTTGCCAAAATCTTAAACCCAAGCTCAAGAAGTTCTGCTGCCAAGGGGACAATTTTACTTTTATCGTCATTTCTGACAGAGATAAAGGCTGTCCCCTCAATAGGTAAAATCGTACCGCTACCAATTTGGCTTTTGGCAAAGGCGGTCGCAAAATTCGTGTCCAGCCCCATCACCTCGCCGGTTGAGCGCATTTCGGGTCCAAGTACTGTATCTACGCCAGGGAATCTTCCAAATGGGAAAACGGCCTCTTTCACGGCAATATGCTCAAACTTAGGTGTCGCCAGATTGAAGTCTGAGAGTTTTTTGCCGGCCATAATTTTTGCGGCGATACGGGCAATCGGCTGTCCTAAAACTTTAGCAACGAAAGGCACCGTCCGACTGGCGCGCGGAGTGACTTCCATCACATATATCACAGAGTCTTTGACGGCAAATTGAACATTCATCAAACCAATAACATTCAGCGCTAAAGCCATTTCTGATGCCTGACGTCCCAATTCTTCAATGATTTCCGGCGGAAGAGAATGTGGTGGCATGGAGCAGGCACTATCTCCAGAGTGAACGCCAGCTTCTTCAATATGTTCTAGGATACCCGCCACATAGACCTCTTTACCATCGCACAGCACATCCACATCAACTTCAGATGCATCACGCAAATAGCCGTCAATCAGAACCGGGCTGTCACCTGAGACAACCACGGCCTCACGCATATATCTTTCAAGCTGTTCCTCGGTATGAACGATTTCCATCGCGCGTCCACCAAGCACATATGATGGACGAATAACGACCGGAAAGCCGATTTGCTTAACAATCTCATGTGCTTGTGTCGCGCTACGGGCAATTCCGTTGGGCGGCTGTTTGAGCGACAAGCGATCTAGTAAATCTTTAAATCTGTCTCGGTCTTCCGCTAGGTCAATTGCATCTGGGGAAGTGCCGAGAATAGGAATGTTGTTTTCTTCAAGTGCTTGAGAAAGCTTGAGAGGGGTTTGCCCGCCAAATTGAACAATCACACCTGCTAATTCGCCTTGAGATTGCTCACAATGCAGAATTTCCAGAACATCTTCTTCGGTGAGTGGCTCGAAATACAAGCGGTCAGATGTGTCATAATCCGTGGAAACTGTTTCAGGATTACAGTTAACCATGATGCTTTCAATCTCAATATCACCCATGGCATAGGCCGCGTGGCAACAACAATAGTCAAACTCGATACCCTGACCAATGCGGTTCGGGCCTCCACCCAGAATAACCGCCTTAGTTCGTGAAGACGGCTTGGCTTCATTCTGATTGTCAAATGGAGATATGGTTTCGTAACTCGAATACAGATATGGCGTTTGAGCGGCAAATTCAGCCGCACAGGTATCAATTCTTCTGAATTTTGGTCTTAAATCCAGAGCGTGCCTCGCGTTACGAACGTCAATTTCGCTTGTGCCGGTCAGTTCAGCAAGACGGCAGTCTGATAGCCCCAGCTTTTTGATAGCGCGAAAATTATCTATATCTTCCGGAAGTCCGAATTCTCTGACTTTGGCTTCCATATCTATGATATTTTTAAGTCGCGCCACAAACCAAGGGTTAAAGCCGGAGAGTGTACAAATTTCTTCCTCGCTCATGCCAGCACGCAAGGCATCGGCAATATGAAGGAGCCTGTCGGGGGTTGGTGTTTTCAGTGCGGCGTGAAGTTGGTCGGTTGTCGCGTCTATGAGTATTTCGTTTAATCCTGTTAGACCTGTTTCAAGAGAGCGTAATGCTTTTTGCAAAGATTCCTCAAAGCACCGTCCAATTGCCATGCTTTCGCCAACCGATTTCATGGCAGTGGTAAGCATTGGCTCAGAGCCTGGAAATTTCTCAAATGCGAAGCGCGGAATTTTGGTTACGACATAATCAATAGTTGGTTCAAAGCTCGCCGGGGTAACGCCGGTAATGTCATTACTTAATTCATCAAGTGTATAGCCGACAGCAAGCTTTGCCGCGACTTTGGCAATCGGAAAACCGGTGGCCTTCGAGGCGAGCGCTGAGGAACGGGAAACTCTTGGGTTCATCTCGATAATAACTAACCGACCATCCACTGGATTAACTGCGAATTGCACATTTGAGCCACCGGTTTCAACACCGATTTCTCTTAAGACGGCAATCGAGGCATTGCGCATGATTTGATATTCTCTGTCGGTCAGAGTGAGTGCCGGCGCAACTGTAATGCTATCACCTGTATGCACACCCATCGGATCAACATTTTCGATAGAACAAATAATGATGCAGTTATCCGCCTTGTCGCGCACAACTTCCATCTCATATTCTTTCCAGCCGATAATACTTTCTTCAATCAGGACTTCTGTGACGGGGGAGGCTTCGAGTCCTTGTTCGACAATTTGGACAAACTCTTCGCGGTTATAAGCAACGCCGCCGCCCGTTCCGCCCATTGTAAAAGAGGGTCGTATAATAGTCGGTAAGCCAACAGCATCAATATTGTTAAGGGCCTCTTCAACTGTTTTAACTACTTTTGAGCGAGGGCTTTCTAGGCCGATTTTTTCCATCGCTTCACGGAACAAAAGTCTATCTTCGGCTTTGTTAATCGCCTCCAAATCCGCGCCAATAAGTTGCACATTATGTTTTTCCAGAACGCCGAGTTCAGAGAGGGCAATAGCGGTGTTCAAAGCTGTCTGACCGCCCATTGTTGGGAGTAGAGCATCCGGTTTTTCAATTTCTATAATACGCGTGACCATATCGGGCGTGATGGGTTCAATATAGGTCGCATCTGCTAACTCAGGATCCGTCATAATGGTGGCCGGATTGGAGTTAATAAGAATGACGCGATAGCCTTCTTCTTTGAGCGCTTTACACGCTTGAGTGCCTGAATAATCGAATTCGCATGCTTGCCCGATAACAATCGGCCCTGCGCCTATCATAAGAATGGATTTTATGTCTGAACGTTTCGGCATTCTCAGGTTCCCATAGCCGCTACGAAACGGTCAAAAATATAATGACTATCCTGTGGCCCAGGCGAGGCCTCTGGATGATACTGCACAGAGAAAACCGGTTTATCCTTGAGTGAAATACCACAATTGGTGCCATCAAAAAGGCTGACATGTGTCTCTACAACACTGTCGGGTAGGCTATCTCTATTGACTGTAAACCCATGATTCATAGACGTAATTTCGACTTTATCAGTTGTTAAGTCTTTGACGGGGTGGTTGGCACCATGATGGCCTTGCGGCATTTTCTCGGTTTTTGCTCCCAGAGCGAGCGCGAGCATTTGGTGTCCGAGGCAGATGCCAAATATAGGCTTGCCGCTAGCGACTAGTTTTTGTATTTCCGGGACGGCATAGCTGCCGGTAGCTGCCGGGTCACCGGGACCATTGGATAGAAATATACCATCAGGGTTATACTCTAACACATCTTCCGCAGAACTGTTGCCAGGCAATACTGTTACGCGACAGCCGGCTGAGGAGAGGCATCGCAGAATATTTTTCTTTAGGCCGTAATCAAGGGCAACTACGTGCTTGGGTGTTTCGGATGTAACAAAACCATCCTCCCAACTCCATCTGCCCTGATTATTTTCATAGTTTGTTTGTGTAGAAACATTTATGGCCAAATCCAGACCCTCTAGACCTGAAAATTCTTTTGCTTTTGTCTGCAATGCTGCCATATCAAAATCGCCGTCTTTGGCGTGGGCGATAACTGCATTAAACATACCATTTTCGCGGATATGGCTGGTCAAAGACCGCGTATCAACGCCGCTTAGCCCGATAAGATTACGCGCGCTTAGCCAGTCATTAAGATGCGAGACGCTTCTATAATTTGCAGGCAGGGTTATGTCTTCGCGTATAATCAATCCCAGAGCTGCGTCTTCATTATTTGTATTGGTTATTTCAGTGTCATCGCTATTGGTGCCGACATTACCGATATGTGGGAAGGTAAAAGTTACGATCTGACCAGAATAAGATGGATCTGTGAGGATTTCTTGATAGCCGGTAATAGCGGTATTAAAGCATACCTCACCGGCAACTGCACCAACTGCTCCAATGCCGAATCCAAAAATAGAGGTGCCATCTGGGAGAACAAGAACCCCGGTGGGTTTTTGTGTTTCCCAGCCCGCCATCAGTGTGCGTTTCCGGTCAAAAACATGGGTAAAAAAAGAAAAGGAGAGGTAATAAAAAAGCCGGAATATATGATTTTATTTTTTATAAAAGGGGCTTTAATATTTTGCATATTATCCTCGAATTGAGATTTACGCGGGCTCAAAATTTTAACAATTGACCGATGGAGTACCAGCCAAATTGACGGGAAATTAATTAAAACAAGAGGTCGGGTCAAGGAGGAAATCTTAAAATTCATAAGTAAATAGAAAACAAATGTGAATTAAAAATTTCTAATGTACCCAAAGCAAGTTTTTAACTGATAATTAACCCGTATTTGCAACTATTTGACACGATTCTCTCCTGCAGTTCATAAGGCGTCCAGCGATTTGATAAAAAAAGCCTGAGGATAAACGTTGCATGAATACAAGCTTTGAAGTATTTTCCGCCAGCTTACAGCCTAGCTTAAAAAAAGTGGCTCATGAGTAGGTTTTAAAAACCATTAAGGTGTTTTATGCGTGATCAAATCAATGAAGCTTTAAAAGAGGCCGTAAAGGCCAAAAACAGTAGGAAAAGCTCAACGCTTCGCCTAATTAAAGCTGCTATCAAAGATAGAGATATTGCCGCGCGGAGCAGTGATAATATTGAAGGTGTCTCGGATGACGAAATACTCGAAATCCTCTCCAAAATGGTTAAGCAACGGGTTGAGTCGGCAGAGACATATAAGCAAGCAAATCGGCAGGAACTTGTAGATCAAGAGCTTGAAGAGATTGAAATCATTAAGGGGTTCTTGCCTCGACAACTTGATGAAGATGAATCACGTGCCGCCGTTGAAAGTGTTATTAAAGAAACTGAAGCTAGCGGTTTAAAAGATATGGGCCGCGTAATGGGCGAGTTAAAAGCGCGTTACACCGGTCAGATGGATTTTGGCAAGGTTAGTAGCATTGTTAAAGATCTGCTTGGCTAGAAAGTTTTCCCCAGTTCATATGCGGGAGATCCATTTCAACAAGAATTTACTACTGACGTGTCAGGTCTCTGACAGTAAGATAGACTGATGGCCTATCCGAGAAGCTTCATAGAGGAAATCAAAAATCGTGTTTCCGTCTCGGATATTGTCGGGCAGAAAGTGAAGCTCACCCGGCGTGGACGAGAGTTTGTCGGACTTAGCCCTTTTAAAAATGAACGTACGCCATCTTTTACAGTGAATGACGAAAAGCAATTTTATCATTGTTTTTCAACAGGTAAGCATGGAACCGTATTTGATTTTCTGATGGAGACAGAGGGGTTAGGCTTTCCTGAGGCGGTGGAGCGCCTTGCAGCACGGGCAGGTATACAAGTCCCTGCGCAAGACCCACGTATGGTGGAAAAGGAAGAAAAGAATGCCTCTCTGATTGATATTTGTGAGATGGCTTTGGTTTACTTCAAGACACGTCTTGGCGGTGCGGAGGGTCGTGAGGCATTTGATTATCTTATCAAAAGAGGACTGGATGATACGCTTATCCAATCATTTGGATTAGGTTATGCGCCGGGAGATCGTGTTGGTCTGGTTAAACATCTCAGAGATCAGGGTATTTCCGATAAAGATATTATAGAAGCAGGATTAGCTGTACAGCCGGAGGGGCGAAGCGACCTAATTGACCGATTCCGCAATCGGGTGATTTTTCCAATAACAGACTCGCGGGATAGGGTAATTGCCTTTGGCGGTCGGGCGCTTGATGCTTCAGTTCCTGCCAAATATCTCAATTCCCCTGAGACGTCACTGTTCCATAAAGGACGAATTTTATACAACTTCGCGAAGGCGCGTCAGTCAGCTTTTGACACCAAAACACTTCTTGTTGTCGAAGGTTATATGGATGTTATCGGTCTCGCGCGAGGGGGATTCAATAATGCTGTCGCATCGCTTGGTACGGCGGTGACGGAGGAGCAAATATCTCTGCTCTGGCGACTAGTCCAAGAACCTGTTCTGTGTCTTGATGGGGATGAGGCGGGTTTACGAGCTGCTTATCGGGTCATTGACCGGGCTTTACCGCTTTTAAAACCCGGATATTCTTTGCGTTTCGCTGTTTTGCCACAAGGTAAAGACCCAGATGACTTGGTGAGGGAAGGGGGAGCTGAGGCTTTTAATAATGTACTCGAGCGCGCCAACAGTCTTATTGATATGCTTTGGGAGCGTGAACTTGCTTATGCACCCTACGATACCCCTGAAAGACGCGCGGCTTTTTCTGACAGGTTGAGAAAAGCTGTGAGGCAAATTGAGCATATTGACGTTCGAAAATTCTATGGTGAAGAGATAAAAAAACGCCTAGATGCGCTCTTCGCCCCCGCCAACCGAGGCCCTAAAGCCAATGGAGGGCAATCTTATGGTTCAAACTATGGGGGGGGGTATTCACGGCAAAGAGGCGGTGGTAAATATTATAAATTTAAACCTGGCGCTTCCGCCGAGGCTCGGCGTTCAGCATTGGCAAGTGGTGCGGTAATGCTTCCTCCTCGTGAAGCAATGATTATGCTGGCTTTTATTCGCCATTCAAACCTGCTTTCTGAGCATTTAAGCCAGTTGGAAAAGCTTGATTTCGTTACGGATGACTTAAAATATCTTCGTGATGCAATTGTAGACGCAATTTCTCACAATGGACCCCTTGACAGTAGCAGTCTTAAGGGGCATTTGATAAGTATAGGACATGAAAATCTCATGACGCGGCTGGAGCAATTACCCGATGCGCGTATGTTGATTTTTGTTCGCCCCGAAAGTGATCCTGAAGACGTTGTTTCTGGCTGGCTTGACGCGGTTGAATTGCAGCATAGGTTAATCACATTAACCGCTGAGAAACGCGAAGCTGAGACGGATCTGGCCGCCGATACAACTCAGGAAAACTTTGAACGCTTAATGGCTATTGAAAATGAAATAAGTACCCTGGAAAGTAAAACGCTTAACTAGGGTAAGGAAATGTTTGGGGAAACGATATAAATGAGCGCAAAAGCTAAGAAAAAATCAGAAGAAGTCGAGACAAAAGACACTTCTGACAATCCATTAATTGACTCTGATGTTGCAGTTCGCAAAATGATTAAGGCCGCTACCCAGCGTGGCTTTATTACAGCAAGTGAGCGAGATAAAGTTCTGACACTGGAAAAATTTACCTCTGAGCAAATCGAGGACATCCTGTCTCAGCTTTCAGAGCTGGGCATAAATGTTATTGAAAATGATGATGACCATGAAGATGAGGAAGAAGATTCTGAGTCCGAAAGTCTAACCGAAAGTCAAACAACAGCAGTTGTGAAGTCTTCAAAAACGGGAGCCGGCGGTGATCGCACAGATGACCCGGTTCGTATGTATTTGCGCGAAATGGGTTCGGTTGAGCTTTTATCTCGTGAAGGTGAAATTGCTATTGCCAAGCGGATAGAAGCCGGGCGTGAAACAATGATTGCTGGTCTTTGCGAAAGTCCACTTACATTCCAAGCGATTATTATTTGGCGTGATGAGTTGAATGACGGCAAGGTTCTTCTGCGTGATATCATTGATCTTGATGCTACTTTTGCGGGGCCGGATGCAAAGAAAATTGACCGCAGTGCCGAGGGTGCTGCACCCCCGCCATCAGGCGCGCCTACTGGTGAGGCTGAGGGTGTCCCAAGTGATGACGAGTCTGATGATGAGAGCAATCTTTCCATCTCTGCAATGGAAAATGAGCTTAAGCCGCAGGTGCTTGAAACATTTGATGCAATTGCAAATATTTACCAAAAATTGCGTCGTATTCAGGATCGCAAAGTTGAGCTGAAATCAGGTAATAAAGAACTCACAACTGCACAATTAAAGAAACTTGAAGAAATGACTTCAGAGGTCATTCAGCATGTGAAAGTCCTTTCTTTAAATAACAGTCGGATTGAGGCGCTTGTCGAACAACTTTATATGATTAACAAGCGGCTTTTGACGCTTGAAAATCAAGTCTGGCGTATGGCGGATAAATCCGGCGTAGACCGAGAAGAGTTCCTGAAACATTATCAAGGTAATGAATATGAAACTGGCTGGACACGACGAGTATCAAGGCTGACCGGTAAGGGTTGGAAGAATTTTATCGGTGATAATCGTGTCGAAGTTAATGCCTTCCGCGATGAGATTCAGCAACTCGCTGGCGAGACGGGGCTTGATATCGCAGATTTCCGTCGCATTGTTCGTAAAGTGCAAAAAGGGGAACGTGAAGCCCGCATCGCTAAAAAAGAAATGGTTGAGGCAAATTTACGTCTTGTTATTTCAATTGCCAAAAAATACACCAATCGAGGCCTACAATTCCTGGATCTTATTCAGGAAGGTAATATCGGTCTGATGAAAGCTGTAGATAAATTTGAATACCGTCGCGGTTACAAATTTTCAACTTACGCAACATGGTGGATTCGTCAGGCGATAACTCGTTCTATCGCAGATCAGGCGAGAACAATCAGAATTCCGGTTCATATGATTGAAACCATTAATAAAATTGTTCGGACATCACGTCAGATGCTTCATGAGATAGGTCGTGAGCCTACCCCTGAGGAGTTATCTGACAAATTGTCTATGCCATTGGAAAAGGTTCGTAAGGTTCTTAAAATTGCCAAAGAACCGATTAGTCTTGAAACACCCATTGGTGATGAAGATGACAGCCACCTTGGTGATTTTATCGAAGATAAAAATGCAATATTGCCGATTGAAGCCGCAATTCAAAGTAATCTCCGGGAAACAACAGCTCGCGTTCTTGCTTCTTTAACCCCGCGTGAGGAGCGTGTTCTTCGGATGCGTTTTGCAATCGGAATGAATACTGACCATACGCTGGAAGAAGTTGGACAACAATTCTCTGTAACACGTGAACGTATTCGCCAGATTGAAGCTAAGGCATTGCGTAAACTCAAGCACCCTTCACGTTCCAGAAAATTGCGGAGTTTTCTCGATAATTAGGGCTAGTGTTGCCTTGACAATTTGGTTCAATCGGCGCAAAAGTGCCTTCAACTTTAGTGATATTTAGGTGCTGGCAAATGCTGCTTACACTCATGAAGTCTAAAATACATCGTGCGCGGGTCACCCAGTGCGACATGCACTATGAAGGGTCTATCACGATTGATCGCGACTGGCTAGATGAGGTGGGTATTCTTCCTTATGAACAGGTTGATGTTCTCAATATAAATACCGGTGCGCGGTTTACTACTTATGCGATTGAAGCCCCCCGTGGGTCAAAGACTATAGGTATTAATGGGGCTGCTGCAAGGTTAGCGCAACCGGATGATTTGGTAATTATTATTTCTTACATCCAGATGAATCCTGAAAATGCAAAAAATCATGACCCGCAAGTTTTGACACTTACGCCGCGCTAGTTTTTTCTGTTTCAAAATGTTAGAAATTCCTCGGAGGGCCTGTAGCTCAGTTGGTTAGAGCGAACCGCTCATAACGGTTTGGTCGCAGGTTCGAGTCCTGCCGGGCCCACCATTCGCCTAAGTTTATGTAAGTAGGTTAAAGCGTGAAAGTTTCAAAGTTTACAATTTTTAATGTGCCATTACTCATCCCCCTTTTAAACAGAATCAGTCGTTTTTTTGGTGCGTTGCTGGGTTGGAGCATTGAAGGGGAGTTTCCCAATTATCCAAAAATGATGCTCGCTGCAGCACCACATACCAGTAATTGGGATTTCTTGATGTTTCTTTATGCAATTCTGAATAAGCGTGTTCAGCCCAACGTTATGGGAAAACATACTCTTTTTTGGTGGCCATTGAGTGTGATTATGAGTTTCCTCGGAGTTGTTCCGATTGATCGAACAAAAAAGGGCGGTGTGGTTGAGCAGGGGATTAAGTATTTCAACTCTGTCGATAAAACTATTGTCTTAGTTACGCCAGAGGGAACTCGTTCTTATTGTAAAGAGTGGAAATCAGGATTCTATCATATTGCTTGGGGAGCGAAAGTGCCGCTTATTTTATGTAAAGTTAACTTTCGTACCCGTACCATTTTTATTGGTGAAGAATTTAATATGACCGGTGATTACGACAAAGATAGTGTCGCTATTAAAGAATATTATAAAGATTGCGTTCCCCTAATACCTGAAAATTTTGGTATTTAGTTCTTTTAAATAGGCTGCTCATAAGCCAAGCTGACCATACAAATAAATATAACCTTGGAGGGTAATATGGAAATCAGTACAGCACTTCTTCAACCTGTCATTGTTCTTGGCTTGTGGTCTGTTGTGATGATGGTCGTCACGATTTTTGCGCGCGTTAGGTATATGTCCAATCTTGATATCGCACCTGATGCTGCCAAGCATACAGCTGATGTTGCTCACAAATTACCAAGCAATATTCGTCAAATTGGAGATAATTATAACCACCTGCATGAACAGCCTACGGCTTTTTATGCGGTTGCTATCGCAATAGCTCTCTCCGGTCACGGTGATGGGATTCAGGTACAGTTGGCTTGGGCTTATGTTATTTTAAGGATAATTCACAGTCTCATTCAATCTATCTATAACAATGTCATGCATAGATTCATCACCTTCTTTATTTCGGGTATCCTCATCGGTGCAATGGCAATAATTGAAATTCTAAACTGGATCTAAAATGGCTTCTTACCAATATGTCTATGTAATGGACCAGCTGTCCAAAACCTACCCCGGTGGGAAACAGGTTTTAAAAGACATTAGGCTCTCATTCTTTCCTGGTGCTAAAATCGGTGTTGTCGGGGTCAATGGCTCAGGTAAATCGACCTTACTAAAAATTATGGCAGGCCTGGATTCTGAATATTCAGGTGAAGCATGGTCTGCTGAAGGAGCCAAGGTGGGATATCTTGAGCAGGAGCCTCAGTTGAATCCATCCAAAGACGTCTTAGGAAATGTCATGGAAGGCGTGGCCGAGAAGCAGGCGAAGGTTGAACGCTACAACGAACTTGCAATGAATTATTCGGACGAGACAGCCGATGAAATGGCATCCTTACAGGATGAGCTGGACAGCCAAAATCTTTGGGATTTAGACAGTCAGGTTGAACAAGCCATGGATGCGTTGCGTTGCCCGCCATCCGATGCTGCCGTCGAGAATCTTTCCGGTGGCGAGAAGCGCCGGGTTGCACTGTGTAAGCTTTTACTTTCAAAGCCGGATATGCTTTTGCTTGATGAACCGACTAACCATCTCGACGCTGAGACAGTTGCTTGGCTCCAGCATTATCTTTCAGATTACGCTGGAACAGTGGTTCTTGTAACGCATGATAGATATTTCCTGGATCAGGTCACCGGTTGGATTCTGGAATTAGATCGAGGCTCAGGCTTTCCTTATGAAGGTAATTATTCCTCTTGGCTTGAACAGAAACATAAAAGACTTGATCAAGAGGCCAGAGAGGATGCCAGTCGTCAAAGAACACTGTCCAGAGAGCTCGAATGGATTCAGGCTTCACCAAAGGCGCGACAAGCCAAGAGCAAGGCAAGAATTTCTGCCTATGATGATCTGGTCAATCAAAAAGAACGCGAGGAAGTTGGACGCGCCCAAATTTCCATTCCTGCCGGTCCACGCCTTGGTGGGGTAGTGATTGAAGCTAATAACCTGACTAAAGGTTTTGAAGATAAGTTGCTGATAGATGATTTGTCATTCCAGCTTCCCCCAGGGGGCATTGTTGGCGTTATCGGTCCGAACGGCGCTGGTAAGACGACTTTATTTAAAATGCTTACAGGTGTTGAAAATCCTGATGATGGCAGTCTTAAAGTCGGTGAAACAGTTATTATGGGTTACGTCGACCAGAGTCGAGATAATCTTGAGGATGGCAAAACAGTCTGGGAAGAAATCTCAGATGGCAACGATATTATCGAATTGGGTAATGGTGAGGTAAATTCCCGTGCTTATGTTGGGGCGTTTAACTTTCGTGGCGGCGACCAGCAAAAGAAAGTTGGCCTGTTATCAGGTGGTGAGAGAAACCGTGTGCATTTGGCAAAGATGCTTCGTTCGGGTGCTAACCTTCTCTTGCTCGATGAGCCGACCAATGATCTTGATGTTGAAACTTTACGTGCGCTTGAGGAGGGTCTGGAAGACTTCCCTGGATGTGCGGTTATTATTTCTCACGATCGCTGGTTTTTAGACAGACTTGCAACGCATATTTTAGCTTTTGAGGGTGACAGCCATGTGGAGTGGTTTGAAGGTAGCTATTCAGATTATGAAGTTGATAGAAAAGCCCGCCTTGGCACGGATGCTGAAGTACCCAAGCGTATTAAATACAAACAGTTTAGTCGCTAGTTACAGTTGACCCTGCTGAAATTTGTTGTCGCAGGTTATCCAGCAAGACATTAAAATCTTCATTATTGTTTTTGAGGATGGATAAGAATGTCTCGCGTTGCTCGAGTGCCATCCAAATGCCTAGAACACGTAAATCAAAAAGTGTAATCCTGCCATCATTTTCTTGTCGCAACCGCCATACAATCGCAATCGGGTCACTCCCATCATTGAAACGTAATTCAGTTTCGACGAGATAGTCTTTTTTCTTCTTTTCACTGCCGAGCACAACAATTTTCTGGTCTTCATAACTACCCAGTCTGTTGGCATAAACTTTAGTAATCATGGTTTCAAAAAGGGATTGAAACTCTTGAAGTTCTGCAGGTGAAAGTTGGCGCCGATATTTGCCAAGCGTAAAAGCCGCAATCCGCTTTAGATTGGCTTTATTGTTAAGTAATGCTCTGAATTCATCTTCTTTTTCTTGAGCTGTCGTTAAGTTAAGAATTTCGATTACTTGATTGGAAACATCCATTACAAAAGCTTCAGCTTCAGGTGATTTTTCGGCCATTACAGGTGTTAGGGACAGGAAAAATACCGAACATAAAATTATGAATCTTTTGAGCATGATGGTTACCTGAAAGTTAAATAGATTTAAAAATCGTCGAGATCGTCAATTTCTGGAAGGGCGTCAATATCCGTTGCCCCATTTCTAATCTCTGACTCTCTATTTTGTAAATATAGACTTCTAACAGTCGCGTAGTAGTCGACCGATGTATTTTCCAATTCTTCAAGCAACTCTAAAGCATTTTCGCGGGCATGAATGCCTGAAATAAGAGTAACCCCGAGTCTGATATCATTCTCATCGTCATTGCTCCCAGCCCAGTAAACTGGATTGATAACGGTGTCACTTGCACGACCAATCAAGTCTCGTGGATTGCCAGGGCCCAGAATTGGCAAAAATATGTAAGGCCCTGAGCCAACGCCATAAGCACCAAGTGTTTGACCAAAATCTTCCCTAGAATGTTTTAAGCCCAAACCTGTAGCCACATCAAATATACCTGCAAGTCCAATAGTGGAATTTATAGTAAACCTTAATAAAGTATTTCCAGCAGAGCTTGCCTCTCCTTGCATTGTTTCGTTAAAGAATGTGACGGGCAAGGACAGATTCGATAATACATTCCCAACACCTATTCTGATGGGTTGGGGGAGAATGCTATAGACCTGCGCCGTTGGTTTTAAAACAACCTTATCCAGCCCTTGATTAACTGCAAACATCGATCTGTTAAAAGACTCGAACGGATCAGACTGACCAGCATTCGAACTGGCACATCCAGTAAGTAATAAAATAATAGTTAGCATGTGGAATATTTTTGTACTCATAGGATTACCAATATAGAATCTAAACTTAGCGTCAATATACATAAAAAATTAATGACAAGAAAGCTGGACAAAAATAATCTTTATATATAAACATATCTTTATATGATTAGATAATTCAAAATCTCATATATAAGGTTTGGTTATGGAAAATTTATTGGCAGCACTCAAAGCGGCAGGAGAAGAAACCCGTCTTAGGCTTCTGGCAGTGCTTAAATATGGGGAATTGACCGTAACTGAACTGACTCACATTCTGGGGCAAAGCCAGCCACGGGTAAGTCGTCATTTAAAACTTCTTACCGAGGCAGGTCTTGTTATGCGGTATCCTGAAGGAAGTTGGGTGTTTTATCGTCTGTCAGATCAGGGACGTTCAGCGGAGATGGTTTCTGCAGTTGTTTCCATGTTGCCGCATGAAAATCTAATTCTGCAAAGAGATTATGATCGATTTCTTCAGGTTCAAACTAATCGTTATGAAAAGGCGCAAGACTATTTTTCTTCCAACGCAGAGAATTGGGAAACCCTTAGAAATCTTCATATTGCTGACAGTCAAATCGAGTCTAAAATGCTCAAAATACTCGGCGATAGAAAAATAAATGAGTTTATCGATTTTGGCACCGGGGCAGGGCGCATGCTGGAAATTTTCGGTCCACTTTCAAAAAAGGCAGTTGGTTTTGATTTAAACGCCGAGATGCTAGCTCTTGCGCGGACTCGGCTAGAAGAATTATCCCTCTCAAATTGTCAGGTGCGTCTGGGAGATGTTACTTTACTTCCTTTAAAAAGCGGTTCAGCCGATCTTATTATTATTCATCAGCTTTTACACTTTTTGGATGACCCTGCTGCGGCAATTTCAGAAGCCTCTAGAATTCTTGCACCTAATGGTTTGCTCATGGTTGTTGATTTTGCGCCTCACGAAATGGAAACCCTCCGAGAGCATCACGCACACAGACGTCTGGGATTTTCCAAGGATGAAATATTCAAAGTTTTTGATGACGTTGATATTACCTCGCCTAATTTTGTCCATTTGGATAGGCGAGCGACTAAATCCAACCTCTCTGAAAGCCTTCGGGTTACTATTTGGTCAGGGGTCAAAGGTAATGTCGCAGTTTTAAACCCCAGTAACCGGAACACGTTACAAAATAAACAGTAGAAAAGAAGCACATGCCCTCTATATCGTTAGAATTTTTCCCACCCAAATCTGCTGAGGCTGAAGCTAAGCTTTGGGATGTTGTCAATGAGCTTGCCGTCATCAGACCTGATTTTGTGTCAATTACATATGGTGCAGGAGGGTCGACACGGGACCGGACGCACAAATGCGTAAAGCACCTTGTGACAAAAACAGATTTGAAGCCGGCGGCGCATCTTACCTGTGTTGCAGCATCTAAATCTGAGGTAGATGAGGTGATTGAGGATTACGCTTTAGCGGGTGTTAAGCACATTGTTGCTCTACGAGGTGATATGCCAGATATGGAAGCTTTCAGCCCACACCCCGATGGTTATAGCGGGTCTGTTGAGTTGGTCGATGCTCTTTCCCGGCGCGGTGGATTTGACATAACGGTAAGCGCTTATCCTGAAAGACATCCCGAATCTCGAGATATGCAAACAGATATTGACCTTCTGAAAGCTAAAATTGATGCAGGGGCAACCCGCGCCATTACGCAGTTTGTTTTTGATACTGAACACCATTACCGCTTTCGCGATGTCCTTGCCGAAAACCAGATTAACATTCCGGTAATCCCCGGCATTATGCCAACGACCAACTTTAAAGGCGTTTTGCGGATGTCGGAAGCCTGTGGGGCTTCAGTGCCGGACTGGATGAAAAGCAAATTCGAAGGGCTGGATGATGATTTAGAAAGCCGTCGCGCCCTCGCTATTGAAGTTGCGACTGAGCAATGCCGAGATTTAATTGAAAGTGGTTTTGAAAATTTACATTTTTACACGCTGAATCAAGCAACTGTCACACAGGCCGTTTGTAACGCCCTAGGTTTAGAAAAAATGGGGGGTCAATCATGAGTTGGGATCGTGAAAAAAGAATAGCTGAACTACCACGAATAACGGCACAGCGTATTCTGACGCTTGATGGAGCTATGGGTACGATGATCCAGCGTCATAAGCCGGATGAGGCAATGTATCGTGGCAGCCGCTTTTCTGAATCTAATATGGACCTCCAAGGTAATAACGATCTTTTGTCGCTAACCCAGCCGGACATGATACGTGAGATACATGAAGTTTATTTAGATTCCGGGTCCGACATTATTGAGACAAATACTTTCTCTTCAACAAGGATTGCCCAAGCTGATTATGCTCTGGAAAATTATGCTTATGAAATGAACTTTGAAGGGGCAAAACTCGCCCGCCAAGCATGTGACAAGTTTGAAGCAGCTGACCCGTCGAAACCCCGCTATGTTGCAGGGGCTATAGGACCAACTAACAGAACGGCGTCTATATCGCCCGATGTAAATGATCCCGGTATGCGGAACATATATTATGATGAATTGGTTGAAAATTATGTTGAGGCTACTCGTGGATTAATTGAAGGCGGCTCTGACATTATTCTTGTTGAGACCGTTTTTGATACACTAAATGCCAAGGCGGCTCTTTACGCTGTTCAATTAGCTTTTGAAGAAACGGGTATTGAATTACCTTTGATGGTGTCAGGTACAATTACTGACCGTTCCGGTAGAACTTTGTCAGGACAGACGACGGAAGCATTTTGGAATTCAATCAAACACTGCAAACCATTTGCTGTTGGGCTTAACTGTGCTTTGGGTGCTGAAGAGATGCGCCCATATGTTGCAGAATTTTCGCGTATCGCGGATACAAATATTTGTATTTATCCTAATGCCGGATTGCCAAATGAGTTTGGTGAATATGATCAGCTTGCTGAAGAAATGGCAGCAATTGTTGGAGAATTTGCCGAGTCGGGCCTTGTGAATATTTTGGGTGGCTGTTGTGGAACAACACCAGACCATATCTCTGCGATTTCTGCCGCAGCTGCACAAAACAATCCGCGGGCTATACCTGAAATAGAAAAACGACTTCGTTTGTCCGGTCTAGAACCGTTCACCATGACTGAGGATATTCGCTTTGTGAATATCGGGGAGCGCACAAATGTCACCGGTTCTGCAAAGTTCAGGAAACTCATCACAGATGGTGACTATGAAGCGGCCTTAGATGTTGCGCGTCAACAGGTTGAGAATGGCGCTCAGATTATTGATGTGAATATGGACGA
>CALKOC010000061.1 GCA_938091085.1 uncultured Alphaproteobacteria bacterium | reverse complement strand
TTTCTTCATTCTTATCTGTACCGAAATAATACAGCCCAAGCGGACGGTCATGAGCATTCACATAATCAATCGCTTCATTGATTGTCTGATAAGTTTTGATTGGCAGGATAGGTCCAAAAATCTCTTCCTGCATCAGCTTCATATTATCTGATGGATTCATCACGAGTGTTGGCGGGATTTTGAAATGCTCCTGTTGGTCAAAACTTTCATCAGCAGGATTAATCTCAATGATTTCAGCACCTTTTCTCTTCGCATCCGACAGATAGCCTTTCAACCTGTCATAATGGCGTTCATTAATAATAGAAGTGTAATCATGATTATCTTTTAACGTCGGGAACATCGTGCGGATGCTATCCATTGCCAAATCTGAGAATGTTTCTTTTTGGTCTTCTGGAACCATTATATAATCTGGCGCAAGACAGATCTGTCCTGAATTCAATGTTTTGGCAAACATGATACGGTCAGCAGTCTGCTTCATATTAGCAGATTGAGAGATAATAACGGGAGATTTACCGCCCAATTCAAGCGTGAGCGGCATAATATTTTCTGCTGAATTACGGATGACATGTGGCGCGATAGACGTAGACCCGGTGAACAGCAAATGATCGAAGGGCATTGAAGTAAATATTTCAGCCGTTTTAGGGCCACCGGTTATAACAGCCAGTTCTGTAACATCGAAATATTGCTCTACAAGATTCTTCATGAGTAGTGTGCAATGAGGCGTGTATTCAGATGGTTTAATAATGCATCGATTGCCTGCCGCAAAAATACTTCCCAGAGGAGAAAAAGCGAGATTAAAGGGAAAATTCCAAGGCACAACATTTCCGACAACGCCAATTGGCTGATATTTAATAGATGCCCTACCCCCGAGCAAATTAAACGGAAAGGATGCGGCCCTAGAGCTTTGCTTCATCCACTTGGCAACCTTATTTCGGTTAGATTTTAAAGAACTTATCGTGGCATAGATATCTGTCATCATGCTGCCTGTATTACTACGATTGCCGAAGTCAGAATTTAACGCTTCAATAATTGCGTCCTGATTATCTCCCAAGAGCGCGATGACACGATTAATCCGATCAATACGCAACCTCAAGGATGGAGACCCTTCAGCAAGCTGAGCATTTTTTTGAGTATCAATTAATTGCTGGATTTTTTTCCGATTTGTATCGGACACTTTAGGGGCTTTAACCATGTACTCTTCTCCAAAACAGAATTTACACCTAAATTCATTCCAAAATTAAGTCAATCTCTGCGCATTTGTTTATTTACTGATTATATCTAGCTTATGAAATCTCAAGGTCACAGGTCAAACTATTAGTAAAAATGTCACTGGACTGATACAAAAAAGCCCTATTAGATATCGCAAGTTAATTTAGACCATATGATCTTAGAAGGAAGCCACTATGCCCGAAATATCCCTATCGGATGTCGTTCTTAAAATTGATAATGAACTGGCAACCATCACCTTAAACAGTCCAGATACGCTCAATGCGCTTTCTAAAGGGGTGCTTGATGGGTTTTATGCGGCCCTTGATCATATCGAGCATGGCGGACACAACATTAGGTGTCTGATCATTACCGGTGAAGGGCGTGCTTTTAGCTCTGGTGCAAATTTGAGCGAGACGATGGACAGTGGCGCCAGTGAAAATGATTTTCCGTTGGATGTCGGAAAGCAACTGGAGATCAGTTACCATCCAATCATGCGCCGTTTAAGAAATTTACATTGCCCGATTATTAGCGCTGTGAACGGTCCATGTGCAGGCGCAGCAGTCGGCATTGCCTTGTCGTGCGACCTTATTATGGCAGCGCGGTCATCATATTTCCTTCTGGCCTTTCGTAATATCGGCCTGGTGCCTGATTGCGGTGTGACTTGGATTGTTCCCAGACTTATTGGCGGTGCTAGAGCGCGAGAACTTGCACTCCTAGGTGAAAAGCTTCCAGCAGAAACTGCGCAGGAATGGGGATTGATTAATCGCGTATTTGACGATGAGACCCTCATTGAAGAAACTGAGAAAGTAGCCAGAAAACTTGCAGAAGGACCCTCTGGTCAACGTTTTATTCGTCAGGCCATGTGGGACAGTTTGGATAATAATTTTGAAACCCAACTCGACAGAGAGCGCCAACTGCAGCTTCAAGCCGGACAGAGCGGCGATTTTTATGAAGGTGTTTCAGCATTTCTTGAAAAGCGTTCAGCAAAATTTACCGGCAAATAAGCACTTTAATACTCAAGAAATAACACAACTCGCTAATAAGCCAAGCAAGCTAACACCCATGAGTATCATGAGATGCGGCATGGCCTATTCTTCAATACCCAGTTTTTGAAGAACCAGCTTGTTGACCGATTGCGGGTTAGCTTTACCACCTGTTGACTGCATAACCTGCCCCACGAACCAGCCAGCCATTTTTGGCTTTTCCTTTGCTTGGGCAACTTTATCAGGGTTAGCAGCCAGCACCTCGTCAACCGCCGCTTCAATCGCACCCGTATCAGTGACCTGCTTCAAGCCCTTTTCCTCGACAATAGCCGAAGGGGATTTGCCTTGATCAGGTCCCTCCTCAAACATCATTTCAAACACATCCTTAGCGATGCGGCTGGAAATTGTGTCATCAGAGAGAAGGTCTACAAGCGCGCCTAAATTTTCTGGCGTGACGGGGCTATCAACAATATTTAAGCCAGCCTTATTTAGTCCGGCAAACAAGCTACCAATAACCATGTTCGCAACAGTTTTGGCATCTCGACCTTTGGCCGCCTCTTCAAAATAAGCTGCACTTTCCGCCTCAGCGACAAGTATCCCCGCATCATAAGCCGATAAACCATAATCAGACATAAATCTGGCTTTTTTGGTGTCGGGCAACTCTGGGAGTGTTGCCGCAATCTCGTCGACAAAATCTTGAGAGAAAGTCAAAGGCAATAAATCAGGATCAGGGAAATATCTATAGTCATGCGCCTCTTCTTTGGATCGCATAGAACGGGTTTCTCCGTTTTTAGGATCGAAAAGTCGTGTCTCCTGATCAATTGACCCACCATCTTCAATGATAGCAATTTGCCTGCGCGCCTCATGCTCAATCGCCTGCCCGATAAAGCGAATAGAATTCACGTTTTTGATTTCACAGCGCGTACCGAGAGGATCGCCTTGTTTACGAACGGAAACGTTCACATCAGCACGCATACTGCCCTGCTCCATATTCCCGTCACATGTGCCGAGATACCGCAAAATTGCACGCAGTTTTTTTACATAGGCTTGCGCCTCGGCAGAGGATCGCATGTCTGGTCGTGAAACGATTTCCATTAGTGCCACGCCCGACCGATTCAAATCGACAAAGCTTAAATCAGGGTGCTGGTCATGTACGGATTTACCTGCATCCTGCTCAAGATGTAGTCGTTCAATACCAACTGTTTTTGTTGAACCGTCTTCAAGGTCAATAATTATCTCTCCCTCACCCACAATAGGCTGGAGAAATTGCGAAATTTGATAGCCCTGAGGCAAATCAGGATAGAAATAGTTCTTTCTATCAAACACAGAATAATTATTAATCTGAGCTTTAAGACCCAGACCTGTTCGTACAGCCTGCTCAACACATTTCCAATTTATCACGGGCAACATGCCCGGCATGGCAGCATCAACTAAAGAGACTTGCGTATTCGGCTCGGCACCATACTCAGTTGCTGCGCCGGAAAACAATTTAGCCTCTGACAGCACTTGAGCATGCACTTCCAGACCGAGAACAACTTCCCAATCTCCGGTTGCACCACTGATTAAATTATCATTCGTTGCTTCACTCATGACATCTACCTTATCGCCACTCTATTCCCACCAGACATCAGGACGGGCATCGAACCCGGCAGCCTGTTCAATTTTTTCAGCCATTCCTAGCAGAGCCTCTTCACCGAAAGGCTGACCGATGAGTTGTAAACCCAGCGGTAGACCTTGCGCATCAAGACCTGCAGGAACCGAGATTCCCGGCAGACCCGCAAGATTAACAGTAACCGTGAAAACATCATTCATATACATGGCGAGCGGGTCATCAAGATTTTCACCAATTGCAAAAGCTGAGGACGGCGTTGCAGGGGTCAGAAGGACATCGCATTTCTCAAAAGCCTGCTTAAAATCTTCAGATATAAGGCGCCGAACTTTTAGAGCCTTGAGATAATATGCATCATAATACCCCGCAGACAGAACATAAGTGCCGATCATAATTCGGCGGCGTACTTCTGCACCAAAACCTGCACCGCGTGTTTTCTCATACATTTCTAGAAGGTTATCGCCCTCAAGTCGGGTGCCGTATCTCACGCCATCATAGCGCGCGAGATTAGATGAAGCTTCGGCCGGTGCGATAATGTAGTAAGCCGGAAGCGCATATTTTGTATGCGGTAGGCTTACGTCGACAATTTCAGCTCCAGCATCTTTCAACCAGTCAATGCCTTGCTGCCAAAGTTCTTCGATTTCATCGGACATCCCATCAATTCTGTATTCTTTTGGAATTCCAACTTTTTTGCCGTTTAAATTTGCCCCTAGAGCTGCTTCATAATCTGGAACAGGTGTATCAATAGATGTTGTGTCTTTAGCGTCATGACCTGCCATTGCACCAAGCATAATGGCTGAGTCTCTTACTGTTCTTGTGATTGGACCTGCTTGATCAAGAGAAGATGCGAAAGCAACAATGCCCCAGCGTGAGCATCTGCCATATGTTGGCTTTAGCCCGACCGTTCCCGTAAAAGCGGCAGGCTGCCTAATCGACCCGCCCGTGTCTGTCGCCGTAGCAGCCACACCAATATGCGCGGCAACCGAAGCGGATGATCCGCCTGATGACCCACCGGGAACTAGATTCGTTTCCTTAGCCTTATTCCGCCATGGATTATTCACCGGCCCGAAGCAAGATGTCTCATTTGATGACCCCATTGCGAATTCATCATTGTTAAGCTTGCCAAGATGAACAGCCCCTGCATCCCATAAATTTTGAGTGACAGTGCTTTCATAGGGCGGTGTAAAATCACCCAGAATTTTTGAACAAGCTGTCGTGCGCACACCTTTGGTACAGAATAAATCCTTCACACCAATCGGAAGACCCTCGAGCGCGCCGCCCTCCTCATTAGAAAGTTTAGCGTCGGAAGCCCTGGCCATATCGAGAGCTTTTTCAGGTGTCTCTAAGATAACAGCGTTAAGTTTGCGTCCGGCTTCCATCGCTGAGATATGCGCTTGTGTCAGTTCTTCGGAGGTAAAGTCTTTCTGACGAAGCCCATCGCGCGCCTCAGCAAGTGACAGATCTGTAAGTTTCGAAGCGCTCATTAATTACTCCACCACTTTTGGGACAGCAAAATAATCATCGTCACTAGCGGGGGCATTTGCTGTAATATCTTTAACATAGCCGCCATCAGTAACCGCATCCTCGCGTCGTTTAATTTCGGTCTCCACAACGGCTGTCATGGGCAAAATATCGTCCGTATTTACCTCACTGAGCTGCTCAATAAATCCGAGAATTGCATTAAGCTCCGTTCCAAGTGAGGAAATCTCTTCCTCAGGAACGGCAATTCTAGCCAACCGGGCAATCCGGTGAACGGTCTTATCATCAACAGACATAGACACCCCTAACCAAATATTCAAAAAGTGACCGGAAACTAACACCCGTCGAATTACTAATCAATCTATACGCGAGAATATCGCCCTGTTCGCAGAAAATATCACCAGAAATATCATTAAAAGAGAAAAACTGTTATGGTAAGGCATGCCAATTCTTGATGACCCCAAAACCTTACCGCAATTTATCGAGTCCGGTCAAAAACTCATGGGGCTTGACCTTGGCACCAAAACGATTGGTCTCGCCGTCAGTGATACGATGTTTAAAATTGCCACCCCGCTTGAGACCATCAAACGCATTAAGTTTACAAAGGATATGCAATCTCTCAGAGCCTTCGAAGAAACACATAATATCGGGGCATTGGTTATTGGACTTCCACTTAATATGGACGGCAGTGAAGGGCCACGGGTTCAAGCAAGCAGGGCATTTGCAAGAAATTTACTACAGCAAAAAGACCAACCTATTGTATTTTGGGACGAAAGACTGTCCACTTCTGCTGTAACACGGACACTTATTGACGCTGATATGAGCCGGGCTAAACGCGCAGATGTTGTCGATAAAATGGCAGCGGCTTATATACTGCAAGGTGTTCTGGATTTATTGAATAATTAAAAAAAATTAATTTAAATCAGTAAAATTTACTATATTTTAAGTCACTGCCGACTACATGATATAAAATAATTATATAAGAATATTACAGATGTATGTTGTTTCAAGACCACATCATGGAAAATTAAAAAAGACTTGGTACATTTTAATTATTGCCACAGCCTTTAGCTTAACCGCGTGTGGCGGCGGCGGAGGTGGCGGAACGGCATTACCGAATTCTCCAGCAGATAGACCCCAACCAAATCAGCCACCTGAGACACCTCCGGCACCTCCACCTGAGACACCTCCGGCACTTCCGCCTGTGACACCTCCGCCTCCGAAGCCTCCTGCACCTCCGCCTGTGACACCCCCACCCGTGGCACCTCCACAATCAGGAGGTAACGGGTATGATTATTCACTTGGCACGCCCTCAACCAGAAGCAGCGCAGACAATCGATTAGGAGAATTAAGACAAACCGGCGGCATACTGGAAAAATTTCAATCTTTCGGGTCTGGGTCAAACGCTGCCAACAATTGTGCAATCAGCATAGATTTCACAAAACCGGGAGCACCTGTTGCCACCTATTGTCCTACGTCAACACAAATACCGACTTCGTCACTCCCTGTTGCTACAACAGATACCGGAGTTGCCGCCATATGGGATAGCGGCTGGTCCGGTAAAAATGTTAAAGTCGCCCTTGTTGATAATTTTACAGGATCAACCCTTCCCGGAGGAGCCCCAGGTCTCGTTACACATGGCGACTCTACAAGAGCCATTGTTGCTCAAATGGCGCCCGAAGCTGACATAGGGATTCACGATATTTCACTTTCATTTTCCGGGGCAGGTATTGACGTTATCAGAGAACTCGATAACAGGGCAAAGGGTGCTTATGATGCGCTGGAAAATTCCGGTCATTTAATCGTTAACAGTAGCTTTGGTTTTGACCCTTACAGAAGAATATCTGTTGGGGGACAGATTGATCAAAATATTCTCGACGATTATGTAACAACACAACTCGCTCAACCGGGCTTTCTCAAAATAATGCGCCCGGCAGCCGATGGTAATTCCTATGATGAAAATATGCTCTTTGTTTTTTCGGCAGGCAATAGTGGTGCGAAATGCTCTACGGGCATTGACCAATGTAGAATAAGCGCCAGAGCATTAGTAGAACTTCGCAAAATAGATACAGATGCAGGTGACCGCGTAATTTACGTCGGGGCACTAGAAGATGAACAAAATGTTATGGCTAGTTATTCATTTGTTGCTGGTAAATTAAAAAATGATTTCATTGTGGCCCATGACGACGTTTGGCAACCTGGAGATGCCAAAGGCACGTCCTTTTCTGCGCCACGTGTAACCGGTGCAGCCACACTTTTGCGACATAAGTTTCCCAATCTGGATGGGCCGGCACTTAAACAAGTAATACTGCAAACCGCTGATGATTTGGGCGCCCCAGGGGTGGATGAAGTTTTTGGTCATGGCAAACTAAATGTACCGAATGCCATGTCACCTATAGGGAGGGTGACAGCAAGATAATGTCACCTATAGGGAGGGTGACAGCAAGGTAACAACACCCTTTGGCAAAATAAAAAAAATGAAAACAAAAAGAAAAATAAAAAAATGTTTAACTGAGCTTGTCTTAATCGGCCTTATATCTGGCGCCGTTCCAACACTCGCAAATGCCTCAGACATTATCTTCAGTAAACAGATAAAAATTTTTACTAATCTGGATTATCTTATTGTTCAAGATGAACACTTAACCTCATCGCCATGGAGCGGAAACTTTACCGCCATAAACGGCAAAGCTTTTAAGGTAAATGAGTTCTATATAAATCGTCGCCAAGAAATGAACATTAAAACCGGCATTGCTCTGGTTAACAGAAATAACTTGAAAATTTCCATTCCTGTTCATTTTGATAATGGCTTTAAATCAGATCTATATGATGCGAGCAGATATTTAGGCACTGGTATTTCGCTTTATTACAGAAAATCAAAAGACGTTTTTCTAACATTTGAAGCGCATGATATTCTCCAAATTAATAATGGGGTCAAGGAACGTCCCTGTTATGATGCCTTCCGTCGAGAATTTCACTGCGGCACCGGTTCGCCTTGGATTGATATGAAAAGTCGGCTTAATCAATCAGATGTTCCCAGAGATATAAAACTGAAAGTTTATTATTTCTTTTAAAATAAATTTTTAAGTCCTTGCCAAGACTCTCACAGAACAGTATATAATCACGCTTTAATGACTGGTACGTCCGAACCATCACCCTTCGAGGGTTTCACGAGCCGACACCTTCTCGGCATTCAAGGCCTTTCCCCTTTAGAAATTGATTATCTGCTTAATCTTGCCGATGACTATGTCGAGCTAAATAGACGCGCCGATAAAAAGAACGATATTCTTCGCGGACGCACACAGATTAATTTGTTTTTCGAAAGTTCAACACGCACCCAAAGCTCATTTGAGCTTGCAGGCAAACGCCTTGGCGCAGATGTCATGAACATGAACCTTTCCGCCTCTTCGATTAATAAAGGGGAAACTCTTGTCGACACCGCTGTGACACTAAATGCAATGAACCCCGATTTGCTGGTTGTCAGACACGGATCTTCCGGTGCGGTTAGTTTGCTGTCACAAAAAGTTTCCTGTGCTGTTCTTAATGCCGGAGATGGGGCACATGAACACCCAACCCAAGCTTTGCTGGACGCGCTAACTATTCGACGCGCAAAAGGCAAACTTCAGGGCCTTCGAGTTGCTATATGTGGTGACATAATTCACTCTAGGGTTGCCCGTTCCAACATTCTCCTTTTGCAAGCCATGGGCGCAACAGTAAACCTCGTCGGACCACGCACAATGCTTCCCAAAAGTTTTGAAGGTCTCGGCGTACATTGTTTCCACGATATGAAGTCCGGCCTTGAGGGTTGCGATATTGTTATGATGCTCCGCATCCAAAATGAACGCATGGATGGCGCGTATATCCCTTCAATACGAGAATATTTCCACCTCTATGGACTGGATTATGAGAAACTTAAATTTGCCAAAGAAGATGCGCTCGTAATGCACCCCGGCCCAATGAACAGAGGCGTTGAAATTGACAGCATACTTGCAGATGACCCCGAAAGAAGCCTGATTGCCGAACAGGTAGAAATGGGTGTTGCAGTGCGCATGGCAGTACTGGAGGCCTTAGCTAAAAACTTGCCTAACGGATCAGAAAACGAGGGAACCGCCTGATGCGCGCGATTACAAATACCCGACTTTTTGATCCCGCCTCCGGTCTCGATGAGATTGGCACCATTGTGTTTAATGATGAAGGCATTATTGCCTGTGGTAAGGATATCAGCCCGCCTCCAGACGCTTCACTTATTGATGGCACGGGGCTGGTAACAATACCCGGGCTTGTTGATATGCAGGTTTTCATTGGTGAACCCGGCGAGGAGTATCGGGAAACACTCGCTACTGCCTCACAAGCTGCAGCGGCAGGTGGGGTCACAACCATGATCATGATGCCGGACACTCAGCCCGTCATTGATGATGCCGCACTTGTTGATTACATCTCACGTCGAGCGCGTGGAACGGCACTTGTTAATGTGCATCCCATGGCAGGCATCACCAAAGGTCTTGAAGGCGAGGTGATGAATGAGTTCGGCTTGTTACATGAAGCCGGTGCTGTAGCTTTTACGGATGGTAGCCGGAGCGTCATGAATGCCCGCATCATGCAAAAAGCAATGAGTTATGCGGCTAATTTTGATGCACTGATTATGCATCACGCCATTGATGCCAATCTTGTTGGTGACGGGGTGATGAATGAAGGCGAGCTTGCTATCCGCCTTGGTCTTTCTGGCATAGCTGTTATTGCCGAAACCATTATGATTGAACGAGATATTCGTTTGGTTGAAGCCACCGGAGCGAGATATCATGTCGCGCAAATTTCATCGCGGGAAAGTATCGATATTATCCGTCAAGCTAAGGATAAAGGCCTACCTGTGACTTGTGGCGTTTCAGCCAATCATCTGATGCTTAATCAGAATGATGTAGAAAATTACCGAACCTTTGCCAAATTGATGCCACCGCTTCGGACAGAAGAAGACCGCCAAGCGCTGATTGAAGCGATAGCGGACGGAACGATTGATGTGATTGTTTCTGGTCATAACCCGCAAGGGGAAGATGCGAAAAGACGACCTTTTGGAGAGGCAGAATTTGGTTCAATTGGGGTCGAAACACTCCTCGCCGCTGGTTTGACATTACATCATGAAATTGAAGTCCCATTAACCCGTCTAATTGATGCTATGAGCACGACACCAGCCAAGCTGCTCGGCCTTTCTGCCGGTGCACTGACCATCGGTCACCCTGCAGATTTAGCGCTCATAGATATTGATGCGCCATGGATTGTTGACGCGGACAATCTTCATTCACGCTCTAGAAATGCAGCCATTGAAGGCCGTAAAGTTCAGGGAAAAGTGATGAAAACAATTGTTTCCGGTAAAACCGTTTTTGAAAATAATGACTGAGATGGACACCATCTTAATTTTTATACTTATGGGGTATCTTATCGGCTCTTTCCCATCCGGATTGGTTTACACTCGCCTTGCAGGTATGGAAGATATCCGCAATCTCGGTTCAGGCAATATCGGCGCAACAAATGTTCTGAGAACCGGCAACAAAAAAATCGCGCTGGCCACATTAATCACTGACATGCTCAAAGGTGTTGCAGCTATCCTGATAGCAAAAAACTTCCTATCAGATACTCAAGCAACCTTTATCGGCGTTGCGGCATTTTTAGGGCATATCTATCCCGTCTGGCTGAAGTTTAAAGGTGGCAAAGGCGTCGCGACCTATATCGGGGTGATCGCCGGTTTATCAATCTGGGCAGCGACGGGTTTCGCCTTGATATGGCTGATTATGGCAGGGCTATTTAGATACTCGTCACTTGCAGCATTAACGGCAAGCCTAGCCGTCCCTATTATATTTTATCTACAGCCGGACACGCAAAATATCGCTCTTATAAGTCTGGTGATGACATTTATTGTTTATTTCAAGCACCTTGAAAATATTCAACGCCTGTGGAAGGGTGTAGAAACTAAAATCGGTAACACTTAAAATAAAAAGGAATAATCCTGTGTCACCCTATCCCAAAGTGCGAAGCTTAAGTGCGAGGCTTGGCAGCTTCCACGGCCCTTATTTGGGGCTCTGGGATTGCTCATGAGTAAACGCGAACAAAACATCCGTGACGCAATAAGACTAATCCGAAGCGCCAATGTTGGCCCTATAACTTACCATCAGCTAATAGCGCTTTATGGTTCCGCCGGCAAAGCACTTGAGGCATTGCCCGAACTGGCTGCCAGAGGCGGCGGTAAGCGCAAAATCAGAATTTTTTCAGAAAGCGATGCCGATAAAGAATTAAAGGAGGTCAAAAAAACAGGCGCGGAATTACTCATTGCCGGAGACACGAATTATCCACTTCACCTCACGCATATACCCGATGCACCGCCCGTCCTCACCTATCTCGGAAACATCCAGTTGCTTGAAAAGACCTGTGTTGCCATTGTCGGCGCCAGAAACGCTTCAGCAGCAGGTCTAAAGACGGCGCGCAAACTTTCAGGCGGTCTTGCTGAACGCGACTATTGTATTGTGTCGGGCATGGCGCGCGGCATTGATACCATTGCGCATCAAGCGGCAATTGAACATGGTACAATTGCTATACTCGCAGGCGGGGTTGATAATATATACCCCAAAGAAAACACTGAACTTTATTATCGACTTTGTGAAGAAGGACTTATTCTTGCGGAAAACCCCGTTGGCACCAAACCGCTGGATCGCCATTTTCCTCGTCGTAACAGAATAATCTCAGGACTATCCATTGGCGTCATTATAGCCGAAGCATCGATAGGCTCTGGTTCATTAATCACAGCCAGAATGGCTGCCGAACAAAATAGGGAAGTACTCGTTGTGCCTGGCTCACCAGAAGATCCAAGGTGCCTGGGGTCAAATAATCTCATCAAAAACGGGGCCAGCCTTATTCAAAATGTCAGCGATGCAGTTGAGATACTTTACCCTTTAAGGGAAAGAATGATTGAAGAGCCGCCTGAAGATAAGATATTTAAAAACTTTGAAGGTGAACTGAAGCAATCTGACCGAGAACTGGTTTTGGATTTGCTTGGCCCCACCCCGACATCCATTGATGAACTTGTCACCATGAGCGATCTTCCTGTCTCGGTTGTGCATATCATTTTGCTGGAACTGGAACTTGCCGGAAAGCTCATCAGGTCATTTCGTGGTATCAGCATGCTCGAAAGATACGAAGACTAGCCGCACCAACCTCGTCTCTTACCCCCACGATATGCTCGTGCGAGTTTTTTAGAAATGAGTGTATCCCGCAATTCTGGCGCAGAAACCAGCAAGCGACCATATTTACCTCGTTTGCCGTCTGTATATAAAAGCCCCTGCTCTTCCATAAACTCTTGGGTAAAGTCCCGCGCTTTTTCTGCAAGTTTTTTCTCTGATACACATTTTGCACTTCCCAATTCAGGGGTATCAAAATCGACAAAACGAACTTTTTGTGTCGCCAGAAAAGGTGGTGCTTGTTGAAAACTCAATGTGCAGGTGTCGCCATCATAACAGCCAAGTAAAACCGCCGTATACACAACACCCGAAAAAACAACACTTACCATTACCACGCCCTTAAATACCAAAAACTACTCGCTGATCATTCTAATTTAGAACAAATAACTAATTAATATCCACCAACCAGAAGATGCATAATTATAAAATTTTTTATGGTGTTTGGCATTCCTAATTTGACATCTTGGTCAGTTTCACCCATTTATGCGTTTCATAACTAATTTGCCTAATCGCCTGAGAAGATTTGGAGAAACCGATGGACCTTGTCATTGTCGAGTCACCGGCCAAAGCAAAAACCATCAATAAGTATCTAGGGAACGACTACAAAGTCCTTGCCTCCTTTGGTCATGTGCGCGATTTGCCTGAAAAAAATGGCTCAGTTGATCCAGATGAAGAGTTTTCAATGATCTGGGAAGTTCAGTCAGCTTCAGGAAAGCGGCTGAATGAAATCGCTGATTATCTTAAAAAATCAGATCGTCTTATTCTTGCAACCGACCCGGACAGAGAAGGTGAAGCTATTAGCTGGCATGTTCTTGAAGTCATGCGGGAAAAAGGCGTTCTAGACGGCAAACAAATTCAACGCGTTGTGTTTAATGCCATTACGCGTAACGCCGTCACAGAAGCGATGAACCATCCTCGCGAACTGGATGAAAAGCTCGTCCATGCTTATCTGGCGCGTCGCGCGCTCGATTATCTGGTCGGGTTTAACCTGTCGCCTGTGCTATGGCGGAAACTCCCCGGTGCACGTTCAGCAGGCCGTGTGCAATCGGTTGCTTTAAAACTCATTTGCGAGCGCGAGCTGGAAATTGAAAAATTCATCCCACGTGAATACTGGTCGCTATCCGCTGATTTCACTACACAAAGTGGTGACAAGCT
Source organism: uncultured Alphaproteobacteria bacterium (assembly GCA_938091085.1). Lineage (GTDB taxonomy): Bacteria > Pseudomonadota > Alphaproteobacteria > RS24 > RS24 > Micropelagius. The sequence continues at coordinate 11,881 of CALKOC010000061.1, read as the reverse complement.
ACCAACCCGTCTGAATCTTCTAAAGGGTGGCAAGGTTGAGAAATTTACCTTCACCAATGAAGCCGAAGCTATGGAAGCAAAAGAAGCAATTGAGAGCGGCAGCTTCAAAGTTAACCGCATTGAAAGTAAGCCCGGTCAAAGAAACCCCTCCGCGCCATTTACAACATCAACCTTGCAACAAGAAGCTGCTAGAAAGCTCGGCTTTAACGCCAAGCGTACAATGCAAATAGCCCAGCTTCTTTATCAAGGTATTGAGATTGACGGCGAAGCTACAGGTCTCATTACCTATATGAGAACTGATGGTACGCAAATCGCACCCGAGGCAGTTACCGAAACAAGAGAAGTTATTAATGAAGATTTTGGCCCAGATTATGTGCCGGAAAAGTCCAGAGAATATCAAACTAAAGCCGCCAATGCTCAAGAAGCACACGAAGCCATTCGTCCTACATCACTAGCAAGGCGTCCTGAATACATTGCGTCCACATTAGATGCTGATCAGGCCAAGCTCTATGATCTTATCTGGAAACGCACAATGGCCAGCCAGATGGAAAATGCACGAGTTCAACGTACAACCATCGACATCACAGATGAGACACAAACAACAGGCTTACGCGCCAGCGGCACTGTCATTGCCTTCCCCGGTTTTTTGAAACTTTATGAAGAAGGTAAAGACGATGAGAAGTCAGATAAAGAAGAAGAACAGTCCTTACCTCAAGTAACAGAAGGCATGCCGCTTGATTTACAAAAAGTATCGCCTGACCAGCACTTCACTGAACCCCCGCCCCGCTTTAGCGAAGCCACGTTGGTGAAAAAAATGGAAGAGTTGGGCATTGGTCGACCATCCACCTATGCAAGTGTTTTAAGCGTGCTGCGGGACAGAGACTATGTTTTCATGGATCGCAATCGTTTCCATCCACATGATAAAGGGCGTCTCGTCACCTCCTTTTTGGAGAGCTTTTTTAATCAATATGTTGAATATGATTTTACAGCGGCGCTGGAAGGTGATCTCGATAAAGTTTCAAATGGAGACCTTGATTATAAAGATGTGCTGAGAAAATTCTGGGAGAATTTTTCATCCAGTGTCGACTCCACTATGGAAATCAGAAACACGCAAATCCTCGACAAAATGAACGAGGTGCTTGGTCCCCATATATTTAAGGATACCGGGGATGGCGATCCACGTGTTTGCCCGAAATGTAATGAAGGTGAATTAAGCTTAAAAACAGGTAAGTTCGGCGCTTTTGTGGGTTGCACACGATACCCTGAATGTCGGTTCACACGTCCTTTTGCTCAGGCAGAAGGAAGAGAGGGTGATATTGAGCGCGAGCTAGGTATTGACCCTGAAAGTAACTTAACTGTTCACCTCAAGGACGGACGCTTCGGGCCCTATATTCAGCTCGGTGATCCGGGCGAGGATAATGAAAAGCCAAAACGCTCTGGCTTACCTAAAGATATGAAGCCTGCCGATATGACACTTGATTATGCGCTTCGCCTACTCTCCCTGCCCCGCATTGTCGGGCAGCACCCTGAAACCGGCGATGATATTACCGCTGATCTTGGGCGCTATGGGCCTTATTTGAAACATGGCAAACAATCAGCCAGCCTAGAAACAGTTGACGAACTTTTCGAGATTGGTGTGAACCGTGCTGTTACAGTTATCGCTGAAAAGAAATCCAAAGCACCTGCACGCGGTAGTTCCGTGATCAAAGAACTGGGTGAACATCCAGATGACGGCAAACCCGTCAATGTGATGAATGGGCGCTTTGGACCTTACGTCAAGCATAACAAAATTAACGCGACAATTCCTAAAGACGAAGACCCCGACTCTGTTACGTTAGAACGTGCTTTAGAACTTATCGTTGCACGCGCTGCAAAAGCAGGAGCCGGTAAGAAAAAAGCAAAGAAATCGTAATCCCAGCTTTTTAAGCGGGCGTTTGATAAAGCTTTTTGTCATTTCCCCTCCGTATCGCATGGCACGATAATGCACCGGATGATAAGGACGGAAATAAGGGAATGCATAAAGGACAACTAAGTGTGTAGCCATTCAGTCAGACCCGGGCGTCAAGATATACTTGATTTTATCGCCCAAAACCCAGGCAAAACCGGAAAGCGCGAAATCGCCAAAGCCTTTAATGTCAAAGGTTCTAATCGGATATATCTGAAGCAACTTCTCAGAGAAATGACTGCCGAAGGGCTTATAGAAGGCAATCGTAGTGATGGCGTCAGAAAAGCGGGAACGCTTCCCGCTGTTGGTGTGGTTGAGATCACCGCCCGCGATGAAGAAGGCGCGCTTCACGGCAAAATTATCTTGCGCGGTGAGCTACAAGACACACCTGACATTATTATTTTTTCCAAGCGGAAACAGCCTGTAATGGGTGACCAGATACTCGCGCGTCTCAATGAAACCTCACCTGGTGTGTATCGGGCAGATACAATTAAGGTTATCACCCGCGCCGGAAGTGAAAAAGTTATCGGGATTCTGAAGGGGAGCCTCGAGCCCGATAAAAAAGGTAAAATTTCAGCTTACATAGAACCAATAGAGCGGCGTGCGCGGCATATTTTCAATATTAGCGGCACATTGCCGGATAATTGCGCAGAAGGCGATATTGTTGTTGCTGAAAAAATATCAACCGTTCGTTCTGCCCAAAGACATCACCCACAACAGGTAAAGGTGATTGAACGTGTTGGCTCTCCCGATGCGCCGGATGCATTTAGCCTGATTGCCATAGCTGAGCAAAGTATACCAATCGAGTTTCCTGATGCTGTCATTCAGCAATCGGAGGCTTTGAAGCAGTTCAGCATGGAAGGCCGCGAGGACCTAAGAGAACTTCCACTCATCACCATTGACCCTGCGGATGCGCGTGACCATGACGATGCTGTTTATGCTTGCCCCGATGATAACCCCGACAATGAAGGTGGCTATTTGGTATGGGTCGCTATTGCGGATGTAGCGGCTTACGTCCCACCGGAAACCCCACTGGACAAAGAAGCGCTTAAGAGAGGTAATTCCGTTTATCTTCCCGACCGCGTGGTTCCAATGTTGCCGGAGAAAATTTCAAATAACCTCTGCTCCTTGCGCCCTGATGAAGAACGCCCATGCCTCGTCGTGAAGATGGCAATTGATAAAAACGGGAATAGAAAAACTCATAAATTCTCTCGTGCGATTATGAAGTCGGCAGCACGCTTAAGTTACCAGCAAGCTCAAACAGGCTTTGATGGCCAACCAGATGAAGCCGCCGCACCAGTTTATGAAACCGTTCTCAAACCACTATGGGCGGCATATCAATTAATGACTAAGGCGCGAGAAAAACGAGCGCCACTTGATCTTGATATCCCTGAACGAAAAATCATTATGAATAATGGGCGGATTGAAGATATTTTCACGCCGCAACGACTTGAAGCCATGCGACTGATTGAAGAGATGATGGTTAGCGCCAATGTCTGCGCGGCTGAAACACTAGAAAAACATAAAACGCCTCTGATCTACAGGGTCCATAATATTCCAAGTGAAGAGAAAGTTTACGCGCTTGCTGGTTTTGTAAAACCTCTTGGCGTGGTGATTGACCTCGGGCAACCCATGATACCAAGACTGTTTAACCGTCTGTTAGAAGGTGCGCGCGAAACTGAATATGGATTTATGGTTCAAGAGGCGGTTTTACGAACTCAATCTCAAGCTGTTTATGACCCTGAAAACATTGGTCACTTTGGGCTTAACTCATCGCGCTATGCCCACTTTACCTCGCCGATAAGGCGCTATGCAGATTTAATTGTGCATCGCGCCTTAATCCGCGCCCTCAAATTTGGCTCTGACGGTTTAACTGACAGCCAAATTGAAATCCTTGATGAAACTGCCGCTCATATTTCATCTACAGAAAGGCGCGCAATGCTGGCCGAGCGCAGTGCAAAGGAACGCTATCTATCTGCTTTTATGTCCACCCGTATTGGGGATGAATTTGCAGGACATATTACTGGCGTCACAAAATCGGGACTTTTTATCCGCCTTGATGACACTGGAGCAGAGGGTTTTTCGCCGATGTCTTACCTTGGGCGGGAGCGGTTTTTCGTTAATGAGGACGCCATGTCACTCACTGGTGGCACAACCGGCAAAACCTATCGTATTGGTCAGACCATCTCCGTTAGGCTTCTTGAAACAAACCCTATTGCTGGCGGCATGTTGATGGAACCCGTCTTAGATGGCGAAGCGGAAGGCACGTCATCGACACAACGTCGTGGAAGCTTCAGAAGAAACACCCAAGGAAAAAGACAAGGGGGCGATAAAAAAGAATCACGCCCGATCTCAAAGAAGTCCAAATCATATAAGGGCAGAAAAAAAAGCTCCTCTAGGGCTGGTCGTCGCAAAGCAAAAAAGCTAGAAAAACCTAACGGCGGCTAAGAGGCGACAAACATGCAAAAGACAACACAACTTTCTGAACTCGACACCAAAATCGAGAAAAGCGTGGATGAACGTGCTGACCTGACCCTGCCATATATACGTCCGGTTGATGCCGCGACACTCATTATTGTTAACCGACAGACTAAAACCCCGAAAGTTCTAATGGGGAAGCGATCTGCAAAACATAAGTTTATGCCAAATAAATTTGTGTTTCCTGGCGGTCGGGTTGATCCTTGTGATAGCCGTCTCATCGTGCCATCAAAAATGCGAACACCCGTCATTAAGCATCTCCAGGCAGAAACAAAAAAAAGCATGACACCTGCACGCCTGAGAGGGTTGGCGCTCGCTGCAATCAGAGAAACTTACGAGGAAACAGGGCTCGTATTGGGAAGACCAGCTTCATCAGAAGTTACCTCTCGGCATCCTGTTTGGCGGACATTTTTGGAGCAAGGTGTTGAACCAGCCCTAAGCAACCTTGATTATGTCGCCCGTGCTATCACCCCAACAAAACGGAATAGACGCTTTGACACGCGTTTTTTCATGGCTGATGCTTCAGAACTTCATAATAAACCAAGCGACATAACCAATGGCAGTGGAGAATTACTTGACTTGCATTGGATGAGCCTCAAGGAAGCAATGAAACTCGATCTTCCGATTATTACGCATGAAATTGTCAAATGTATTGAGGAACGACTGCAATACGCCGATACGCGCCGATATAATCGCCCAGTGCCGTTTTATCGATTTGAATATGGCAAATTTATCATTTCTAATCTGCGGGCAAGCTGAATAGTCTTGACTTTCCGGTGTAAATCTTTAGTTTCCCGAAATCGGATTTAGGTAAACATCTCGGGGAAAGCTTATGGCGAAACCTACAACAGTTAAGATTAAGCTCGAAAGCACGGCTGGCACAGGATATTTCTATGTTGCCAAGAAAAATGCCCGTACCATGACTGAAAAAATGGTTGTTCGGAAATATGACCCGGTTGCTCGCAAGCATGTTGAATTCAAAGAAGGTAAAATCAAATAATTTTGATTTCCAACCCTGATTACAAAGTACATTAAGCCGGTTTAGACCGGCTTTTTTATTATTCTTTTCTTCTCATATATTTTGTTTCATCGTGAATTCGCGCTATCTGGGTTAAAGTATGTTTTTAGATCCCCGACTCGATAAGACAAAATATGGCACAACAAGAAACAGCTGAAATTCTCGCCCTTAACATGCTGACATGGATGGCAGGTAGTGAGGAAGCAATGAACAGTTTTTCATTACAAAGTGGAATGGCAGTTCAGGATATACTGGATCAAATTGGCAATCCCGAAGTTTTGGCAGAACTTCTCGCGGGTGTAATGGATTTCATGCTCGGTTATGAAGAGCTACTTACACAATTTTGTGAGGAAAATGGGATGAATCCAGAAGAACCGGTTCAATTCAGACGCTTTCTACCTGGTGGTGATGCGCCTGAGTGGAGTTAATTACGGAGTTAAATGAGTAATGCTTTCCGAAGAAATATCTAACCAGATTGAAACTCTGGAACTTGACCCTGACCGCCCGCTTGTTATTTCGGATGCGGATGAAGTTCTCCTTCAATTTATGCGCCAATTTGAGGTCTATCTAGATCGAAATGATATGTGGATTGATTTGAGTAGTTTCAGGTTGCAAGGCAACATAAAATATAAAGGCAGTGATGAAGCCGTCGACATGACGAACAGAAATATCATTGATGATTTTTTTGCTGCCGAAACCTTGAATTTCTCTCCCGTCGACGGCGCGGCAGAAGCTTTAACAGCACTCAGCAAAGAAGCCCAAGTCATTATTTTGACCAATCTACCCATAGCCCAAAAGAACGAACGTCAAATTAATTTGTCAAAACATGGTATGGACTATCCGGTAATTGTCGGCTCTGGCCTTAAAGGCCCAGCGGTTAAAAGCCTCAGTGACAAAATCAATGCGCCCTTGTTTTTTCTCGATGACATTCCCCATAATATCAATTCAGTTGCTGAATATGTTCCCATATCTGGGCGCATTCATATGATTGCAGATCCACGCTTATCTAAACTTATTGGCGCAGCAGAAGGCGCTTCGGCTCGTATTGATCAGTGGCACGAAGCTCAAAACTGGATACTGGATAAAATAGCCGAATAGACTAATTGGATATATTTTGACGCCCCACTCAACAAAAGAGTCAACATCAAATCCCATCACAGGCTTGTGCCGTGACTGCACCACGCGCGTTGAAAGCCCCAAGGCTGACAGCAAACCAACAAGATGTCCAAGTTGTAAAAGCCCTCGCCTACTTTTCCATCCAGAACTTTTTGAACTTGGCATTACGCATATCGACTGTGATGCATTTTTTGCAGCCATCGAAAAGCGTGATAACCCCGAACTTGAGGGTAAACCTGTCATTATTGGTGGCGGTCAAAGAGGTGTTGTCTCCACCGCATGCTATATTGCGCGTATTCGCGGCGTAAAATCTGCCATGCCAATGTTTAAAGCTTTAAAATTATGCCCCGATGCCGTCGTTATAAAACCGCAAATTGAAAAATATGCCGAGGCGGGATACCAAATCCGAGATTTAATGAAAGAATTAACACCCCTCGTTCAACCTATCTCAATTGATGAAGCCTTCTTGGACCTGAGGGGGACTGAAAAACTGCATGGGCTCACGCCTGCTGAAACAATTCTAAATCTCGTCAGAAACATTCGCAAAACTGTAGGCATCACAGTGTCTGTTGGCCTTAGCCACAATAAATTTCTTGCTAAATTATCCTCTGATCTCGATAAACCGAATGGCTTTACAGTCATTGGTCAGTCAGAAACACTTGATAGACTCGCACCGATGCCGGTTGGAAAAATTTGGGGCGTCGGACAAGCCATGCAGAAAAAACTTTCAGCTAATGGTATAAAAACAATCGGACACCTCCAAAATCTAGAGGAGGCATTTTTACTGAAGCAATATGGCAATGTCGGGCAACATTTATTTAGACTTTCTCGCGGACTGGATGACAGGATTGTTTCTCCAGAACGAGAAGCCAAAAGCATTTCTTCAGAGACAACTTTTGATAAAGATATCGCAGATGCAGACAGCCTTTCTAAAACACTCTGGCGTTTAAGCGAAAAAGTATCCTTGAGATGTAAGAAAGCTAGCAAGGGGGGCAAAACTGTTGTTCTAAAACTTAAAACCGCGAATTTTAAATCGCTCACTCGGAACCGCACCCTTCCAGTTTCAACTTGTATGGCTGAAAGAATTTTCAGTGCAGGAAATGAAATGCTGAATGCTGAACTCCAAAACAACCCCCGAACAGCTTATCGACTTATCGGTATTGGTGTTACCGGACTTGTAGAAGCTGAATTCGCTGATATGCCTGATCTCGTTTCTACGGATAAAAGAAACTTACAAGCTGAATTGGCTATGGACAAAATTCGCATTAAGTTTGGTCAAGAAACAATTGGTAAAGGGCGGTCTCTTGATCGCAGAAATAAATAAAGCCATTTTAAGGAAATATCATGACAAACCCTGAAGAAAAAATTGAACAACTCGGTCTCATCCTTCCTGAGCCTAAGCCAGCTGTGGCGAATTATTTACCATTTACTCAAACCGGCAAACTTCTGTTTATTTCAGGTCAAGGCCCTGTTTCAGCCGCGGGTGACGCCATTAAAGGCCGACTAGGCGAAACTATTGAGATTGAAGACGGGCAACGCGCTGCCCAGCTTGCAGCTTTGAATATACTGGCTCAGGTAAAATCGGCACTGAATGGTGATTGGTCAAACTTTGGTCGTTGCCTCAGATTATGTGGCTTTGTAAATTCCACCCCTGACTTCACGCATCAACCTGCAATTATAAATGGTGCATCAGATTTAATGGTTGAGCTTTTTGGCGATGCCGGAAGACATAGCCGCTCGGCAGTTGGTGTTGCGAGCCTACCTATGGGCTGGGCTGTCGAAATTGATGCCATATTTGAGGTCAATTAATGGGAGACATAGAGCCCCCTATATTGCGAACTGTCAGCAAAGTGTCGGAAATACCTGCTGAGCAATGGAATGCTTGCGCCAACCCTGATCCGTCGCACTATAACCCTTTCACAGACCACGCTTTTCTTCTCGCTCTTGAGGAAAGTGGGTCGGCAATACCCGAAACAGGCTGGGCAGCTCAACATCTTATATTAGAAAGCAGCGACGCCGAACAGATTGCGGGAGTTGTTCCGCTTTACCTGAAGTCGCACAGTCAGGGAGAATATATTTTCGATCATGGCTGGGCCGAGGCATGGAATCGTGCCGGAGGTCAGTATTATCCAAAAGTTTTAAGCGCTATTCCTTTTACACCTGCAGGAGGGCCAAGGCTTTTAATACGCTCAGGTCCTGGTGAGCAAATGGCCCGTGCAGCCCTCACAGAGGGCCTGATAGCTCTCACAACACAATATAATGCGTCGTCTTTGCATATTAATTTTCTGCCAGAAGAAGATTGGCGTTATCTGGGTACACAGGGATTTTTGCAGCGCACAGACCAACAATTCCATTGGCTTAATCGCGACTTTGAAGATTTTGACGGATTTCTGGCTAGTCTCACATCTCGCAAACGGAAGAATCTTAAAAAAGAACGCCAACGGGCATTGGAGAATGACATAGAGGTTGAGTGGCTCACAGGTGATGATTTAACCGAAGCACATTGGGACACTTTCTATGACTTTTATCTGGATACCAGCAACCGAAAATGGGGGCAGGCTTATCTTAGCCGATCCTTTTTTAGCCATATAAACGCAACAATGCCCGACAAAACATTGTTGGTCATGGCGCGGCGTGAGGGCAAATATATTGCTGGTGCTCTAAATTTCATCGGCGGAGAAGTTTTGTTTGGACGTAATTGGGGATGCATTGAAGATCATCCGTTTTTACATTTTGAACTTTGCTATTATCAAGCAATAGATTTTGCAATTGCACGGGGATTAAAACGTGTAGAAGCAGGCGCTCAGGGTACGCATAAACTCGCCCGGGGCTACGAGCCATGCCGCACATTTTCAGCTCATTATATTCCCCATCAAGGGTTCCGTGAAGCAATTGAAAACTTCCTAGAGCATGAAAGACGCCATGTTGAGCAAGATATTGAAACGCTCAAAAATTACACACCTTTCAAACAAGCTGAAAATCAAACCAACAATAAGGCAACCAAGGAGAGCGATGATGAGTGATTATGATAGAGATAATATTTTTGCTAAAATATTGCGTGGAGAAATGCCATGTGTGAAAATCTTTGAAGATAACGACACTTTAGCCTTCATGGATATCATGCCCCAAGCCGAAGGTCATGTGCTGGTTATCCCCAAAGCAGAGGCCTGCGATATGATGGATCTCGATGATGCGATGGCACAAAAGCTTATTGTAAATGTTCAAAGAATTGCACGTGCAGTAAAGTCAGCTATTGGATGTCCGGGCGTCATGCTCGCTCAACTCAATGGTTCAGCCGCCGGGCAAACAGTATTTCACACACATTTTCATATCATCCCACGCCATAACGGGGTTGAGTTGGGCTTTCATGCCAAAAATATGGCTGACCCCGGAGAGCTTGAAAAAATCGCTGAAAAAATCAGACCGTTAATTTCTTAGGCAATGAGTTAGACCTTTTCAGTCTTCTTATCGGCCTCGTCACTTTTAGGAGCATCGTCCTTGTAGCTTATGGACAGGGTATCATCTTCGCCCACATCTACAACCACAACACCCCCTTGTGTGAGGCAACCGAATAGGACTTCATCAGCCAATGGCTTTTTGATTTTCTCTTGAATGAGACGGGCCAAAGGCCGCGCACCCATCTGATTATCGTAACCACGCGTTGCCAGCCATTTAGTTGCTTCTGGACTCAGTTGAATAATGACATTTCTATCCGCAAGTTGGGCTTCAAGCTGAAGAACAAATTTTTCAACCACACGAGCGACAACTTCTGGAGGAAGATTGGCAAAAGGAACAGTCGCATCAAGGCGATTACGGAATTCAGGCGCAAACATCTTCTTGATGGCATCCTCGTCTTCACCCTCTCGAAGTGTTCGCCCAAAGCCCATTGGCTCTTTCGCCATATCTGCCGCACCGGCATTGGTTGTCATAATCAAAATAACGTTACGGAAATCAACCTTGCGTCCATTGGCATCAGTCAAACTGCCATTATCCATAACCTGCAATAGAATATTGAATAGGTCAGGATGCGCTTTCTCAATTTCATCCAGCAGCAACACACTGTGAGGATGTTGGTCTACACCATCCGTCAGAAGACCTCCCTGGTCGAAACCGACATATCCAGGAGGCGCACCCAATAGCCGCGATACAGTATGACGCTCCATATATTCCGACATATCAAATCTGAGCAATTCTACGCCCATTATGTCTGCTAGCTGACGAGCAACTTCTGTCTTGCCAACACCCGTTGGGCCGGAAAATAGATAACAGCCAATTGGCTTATTTTCTTCGCGCAACCCGGCACGAGATAACTTGATAGCCGCCGACAAAGCATCAATCGCTGCATCCTGCCCAAACACCACGCGCTTCAAACCGCTATCAAGATCACGTAATTTTTCTGTATCAGATTTGGAGACTGATTTAGACGGGATACGCGCCATTGTTGAAATGGTGTTTTCAATATCACGCACACTGATTGTCTTCTTACGTTTAGATGCCGGCAAAAGCATCTGAGAGGCTCCAACTTCATCAATTACATCAATAGCTTTATCCGGCAATTTCCGGTCAGTCATGTATCTTGATGAGAGTTCAACAGCAGTTTTCAAAGCTTCATTGGTGTAGCGAACATTGTGGAATTCCTCAAAATAAGGCTTCAGACCACGCAGAATTTTTATTGTATCGGGAACACTCGGCTCGTTAACGTCAATTTTCTGGAACCGACGAGCCAGTGCCCGATCTTTTTCAAAATGCTGACGAAATTCTTTATAGGTTGTTGACCCGACACAGCGTAGCCCACCGCTTTGGAGGGAGGGTTTTAGAAGGTTAGACGCATCCATCGCCCCACCAGATGTAGCACCCGCACCAATAACGGTATGAATTTCATCAATAAACAAAATTCCCTCAGGCATATCCTCTAATTCGGTCATGACCTGCTTGATACGTTCTTCAAAATCACCGCGATAACGCGTACCGGCAAGTAAAGCCCCCATGTCGAGGGCAAAAATAACATTGTCCTGAAGCACATCAGGCACATCGCCTTCGATAATCTTTCGGGCTAGCCCCTCAGCAATTGCCGTTTTGCCGACCCCCGGATCACCAACAAGCAAAGGATTATTTTTACTGCGGCGACATAAAATTTGAATGGTTCGCTCAACTTCGCGCTGTCGTCCGATAAGCGGGTCAACTTTGCCGACTTTGGCCTTTTCATTAAGATTGACGCAATAGGTTTCAAGCGCAGTTTCACCGCCAGACATAAACCCATCCGGATCTGTATCGTCATTTTCTCTGTCCATGTCAGCGCTACTGCTGCCGGCCTTTTTGGAAAC
>CALKOC010000060.1 GCA_938091085.1 uncultured Alphaproteobacteria bacterium | reverse complement strand
TCAGTGATAATTCCAAAAACTTCCTCTAGTCTCAAAGAAGTTCTCTCCAAATCATCAAGACAAATAATCATTTCTCTTATTGATTTGTAAGCCAATACAAGATTAAAGAAATCACCATATTTTTTATTTTCTCTTAGCGTTCGAAGGATTGGAGAAAAAGTTTTTTTTATTCCTGAAATTTTGGAAAAGCTAAATTTTTTAGAAGAGTCTTCGATTGAAGATGTTTTTATAAATATTTCAGATTTAAGTTCATCTTTGGAAGTAATACCGAATAAACTTACGTAAGCGATTTTTTTTCTAGAAATTTCTTTATCATTAATTGCTTCCTTTAAGCACTCGTTCCATAGAAAAGTTTTACCAACGCCCCAGTCTCCCCTAATAGCCAAAACTTCAGCTTTTTCAGAACGTAAAAACTCTTTTATTTGTGTTTTAGCTAAATTAGCTGATAAATGTTTTGAAGCATAAGCAGTATTCATTCCTGCACCCTTTTCTTTCACCATTAAAGACTTTAAGAACTGCAAAAAATAAAAACGCAACAACCGCAAATATGCGCGGGTCTGGATACTCTTTTTATTTTTCTTATTAAATACCAACTGGGCATTAGAAATGTAATTACAAGAGGCAAGGCAAAATATTTACACTATTATCAATATGTTAACAGTAGTTGTATCTCTCGGAAAAACTACTTTTGCGTGTAACATTATATGACAGAATATGTTATGATATATTCATCCTTTGTTATGACAGGCAAAGGCTGGGGTATGATAGCCCTGACACAAAGCGGTATAGGGTAAGCCGCCTGAAAAAGTGAGTGCGGCTTGCCGTTCTCTATAGTTTCAATTTGGTTTAAATGCTTAAGCTTCTTAAGTGTTTCTTAGTCTTGTCCCGTTAACCGTCAACTCGACACCATGTCGGGGTGGCGGCGGAATACAACAGCTCCGGCGAATACGCCGTTGCCGACTTTGTGCGGTGCTATCGGACCCCGGCACCATTCATTTGAATGGTGCCGTTTCGGTATAACAATACAAAAAGGCACCAAATGAAACATCTGCAACAAATCCGGAAATTCCTTCGACACATCCTTCCCCTTCAAAAAACAGAGCTGATGCCCTTAATGGAAGGTGATACGTTAATTGCTATTCGTAAGCTGGAGACAGACCAAGTCATCACGATTGTTCGCGAGGATGTTCAGCTAAGTGAAGATGAAAAAATAAGCTTAGCGGGTCTGTGCCGTAAACTGAGCTTAAAGCTAAAAGATTACCCCTGATAAAAGCGGCAAATATGTCGCTTATCTAACGCCTCTAGTCCTGCTTATCGCCTTTATTAATCACTTCCACATTTGTGGTGTTGGTGGTGCGGGTTGCGCCTGCTTCGGCTTTGCGTATTTCTGCACGTTCAATGATGATTTGCTCGTGCTGACGCATCAGGCATTCTTTGTCATTTGGCAAATTCAACTCTGCGCATCTGAATTTTGCCAGCTCCGCCGCAGGCACCAAATCCGGCGCGAAAACTGAGGTAAACCGCGAGGCCTCGCATGCCGATAAGACAAGCACGGCTGCAATAAGAAAAGTTTGATTTAATTTTTTTGTTATTATTGAGGTCATTCGTTACACCCATTATTTTTTTATTTATGTAGGCAGTCACATAAGCATAAGACAATAAACGAAACCAACAACCTTATTTTATATTAATTATTACAGTTAAATTTGTTTCATAAACAAATTCGTTTTTTGCGTCGTGCAAAGCGCCATGCTAATGTGCCGGAATTGTTTTAAGAATGGTTGCTGATGTTAAAGTCTGTAGAAGTTGATAACAAACTATCCCTCGTCATTGATGCAATTAATGACATCGTACGCGATAAGAAGGTTCAAGTTGAACTCGCACTCGCAGCGTTTCTCTCCGGCGGGCATGTTCTGATTGAAGATACCCCCGGGACTGGAAAAACCTCCCTCGCGCAAGCCTTCGGGCATCATCTCAATCTGGACTGGAAGCGCCTGCAATGCACGAATGACACCATGCCGTCCGATATTATCGGGGTGAATGTCTTTGATCCGCAAAGCGGGAGCTTCACCTTCAGGCAAGGGCCGCTTTTCACAGAGCTTATGCTGGTGGATGAACTCAACCGCGCCCCCAGCAAAAGCCAAAGCGCTTTACTGGAAGCAATGGCTGAAGGGCAGGCAAGCATTGATGGGCATCGCTATGCTTTACCTGAACCGTTTTTGCTTATCGCAACGCAGAACCCTACCGAGCAAATCGGTGTTTCACCTTTGCCGGAATCGCAACTTGACCGCTTTGCCGTTTCCTTCACACTTGGGCTGCCCTCGGCACAGACCGAAGCAGAAATTATTGCCGCCGCAGAAGGCGGGTTTTCAAGCGATATTGAGGACGACCCCGTTCTCTCAAAAGGCGCATTTTTAAAACTATGTGAAAGTCGAAAAAATATTATTTGCGACGCCAAAATCGTCAGCTATTTACAAGATGTTGCTACGGCTGTACGCGGCGCGTTATTGCCGCATCTTTCAGTGAGAGCGCTTATTCAAATTAAGGGACTCGCTCAGGCACGCGCCTTGATTGACGGGCGCGATTATGTTGCGCCGGAAGATATTCAGCAAATGATACAAGGTGCGTTACGCCATCGCTTCGGGCAAAACATCGGAAAAAATGATGCAATGGATAAGCTCAAAGACATCCTGACAAGCATAGCCGTGCCGTAATTCCATGTTGGCGCCTGTTCAAGCTTTTGTGGACCGCCTAACCGGTAAACGCTTATGGTCGGGACACAGCAAAACCCTCAGACAAAAAGATTTATTTATTCTGCCTAACCGCTTCGGGGTCTATGTCGGCTTTCTGGTCTTTGCCAGCTTTGCTATGGGATATCGCGTGCAAAATAATTTCATCCTGCTCGGCGTTATTTTTCTATTTCTTATTTATATGCTGTCGCTTATCGCCTCAGTTCGGAACCTTCAGGGGCTGTCCTTCTCTTTCAGAACTGCGCCTTATTACTTAGCCTCTGAAACTCAGCACGTAATGCTATCATTACAGCGAACGGATCCGGTTTATAATCTGGAACTGCAACTCCCCTCTGATGAAAAAATTATTCTCAATCTGCCCAAAGGTCAGGCCGAAATACGCCCTAATATCGGCAGTCTGCCGAGGGGTGTCCACAACGTACCCGCGCTAAAAGTTCAAACTCGTTTTCCTTTTGGTATTGTTCGAAGCTGGGGTTGGCTATCCCCATCTCTGACCATGACAGTCTGCCCGACCCCTGACTCAAGGCCGTTGACAGAATATCCGCGCACCACCCAAACACCTATCACGGATGGGGCAGAGGATTTATTTTCCAAAACAACGCCGCAATCTGAGGATGGCTTACTTCAAGATCCGCGAACATTTGAGGATGGTGATTTGCCTTCACGCATTGATTGGAAACGCTTTGCGGCGACCCGAGAGTTATTAACCCGAGACTTCAGCGCTACAAATACTGGGGATGTGTTACTTCAAGCTTCCGTGGATATGGAGAAAGAAGCTGCTTTGTCTTACCTATGCGGGGGGCTACTGGTGTGCGCCAATCATCAGGAAAATGCCATTATGGTTTTGAACAATCGGCGGTTTATCATTCAAAACGACACTCAAAGGCTGGAGGCTCTGCATGCGCTGGCTTCGGCTTAATAAAAAAATCAAACACACACCAAAGCGCCTGACGGACTCCGATATTCGGCTGACGGCTTTTTTGATGGCCGGAGCATCAGCACCGATTGCGCTGACGATGGCCACGCTGAGCCATTTACTTATTTTTCCGATTTGGTTAGCCCTATGGGGACTTGCTCTGATGCCACGCTCAACCTTGCGGAATATAGTGGCTATGACCTCTATCATAGGTATTTTCATCGCCGTCCGGTTTCTTGCGCCACCACCGGATGAAAGGTTTTTCATGCTTTTGGTAATGTTGTTTGGTGTTATCGAGCAACTTGACCGCAGCGGGCGTCCTAGCCCATTTGCGGTATTAGGGGTCGTGTTCCCTGCCCTATGTGCAATTGCCCTTTCTTCTAGCCTCATGCTGTTTGTTTTAATGTTGGTGAGCGTCGGACTTTATCTCGGTATTTTTGTTTTAAGATATAACAACATGCCTCTGTCGGGATTAAGGATTAGAATTCTTCGCGTGGTCGGTATTTTAGGTGGCGCATTTTTAGCAACGCTGATGATTTTCATTCTTCTCCCCCGCATTGATTTATCTGATATTCCAAAACTCGTATCCGAGAGAGCTTTAACGGGAGTTTCGGATAGATTGGAAATTGGTCGATTTTCAGAGGTCATTCAAAACGGCGAAACCGCTTTCCGCGCCTTTCTCCCTGAAGGCATAAATGTGAAAGAGTTTTATTGGCGCGTATATGTCCTCACAGAGGCTAAAAATGGAAAATGGGAACGAGGACTATCCGCAGCTCCTGCTTTTCAAAAACTGAAAGAGTCTGTTGGTAAGAGCGACCCAGATTTAACCTATACGATCAGACATGCAAATCCAGCAGAGCCTTGGTTGCCAGTGCTTGGCACGCCATCAAATCTACCGCCTCCGAATTTGACACAAATCAGTCTCAGCGGTGAAATCACAATTCCAGCTAAAACAGATCGTATGCCCCGCCTATGGAATCTTAGCAGTGTGGCAAATGGTAATATTAATGCTTCGCTGCCGGAATTTACGTCCCTCCAAGGTCATCCCCGCCTTAAAGCTTGGGCTAAAAAACAACGTCTTGAAACAGATAGCGACAGCGCCTTTGCAGAAAAACTTCTGATCCATTTCCAAAGCCAGGGGTTCAGCTATTCTCTTTCTCCACCCGCCCTTCGTGGAGACAAAATGGATAATTTCTTCTTTGAAACCAAGCAAGGTTATTGCGGGCATTATGCAATGGCTTTTGCCACCGCCATGCGGGCGGCTGGCATTCCAGCAAATGTCGTCGTCGGCTATTCAGGTGGTGCTTGGAATGAATTTGGTAATTATGCATTGGTCCGCCAATCAGACGCGCATGCATGGGTCGAGGCCAAAATTGATGGAACCAATTGGCAGCGTTATGACCCAACTAAAGTCGTACCACTTCTGAACGCATCGACCAATATATCTCAGGAAACAGGTGCAACCACCCCCCTCCTTCAGCGACCCGGCACAACCTTTACTTTGCCGGACAGGTTAAGTCGAATAGCCAGATGGGTAGACCATCAGTTTGTGCGCTTGAATAACGAAATCCTGACTTTTGACGCTAAGTCTAGGGAAGATTTTCTGAACAAATTAAGCTTAGGGCGCGTGCTGTCTTATCTAGCGATTTGGGGACTGACACTTTCAGCGCTCTTGGCTCCACTTTTGTTGTTTAAACTTTTCACTGGAAGAGATCCTCTTACTTTACTGGACTCAAAATTCACCGCCCTTGCAGGGAAAATCGGTTTTCACCGAGCCCCTGCAGAAGGCAGGCTAGATTTCTCTAAACGTATCGCGCAGGAAAGGCCGGATATTGCCGAGCGAGTCCGCGCCTATACCCAGCTTTGGAGTCGCTGTTACTTCACGAATAATGTCTCGTCAGACGATGTGGCTCATCTCAAAGAAATACTAATTGGAATAAGGCAATCCGTAAGTAATTGATTTAATTTTTGTCAGACGTCGAGCTATCAGATGCTTGGTCATTATCTGATTTATCGCTCTTACCAATCAAATTGCGAGAAATTTGAACCTGCTCCTGCATTAACCCTTCCATACGCGAGAGAAGCATAACAATCACATTAATATCCGCCTCAAGATTAACGACAGCTTTATTTAGATTGCTGACAATATCATTGAGGTTTTTAATGGCATAATTAATCGTCTCGACATCAACGGGAAGCTGGTCATAACGATTTTGGGTGTTATTCCAATTATTTGAATTATCATCCATACGTCACCTGTCATATTCTGATAATTATTGGATATACCAAAATGCTACTGGGCTAAAGTTAATTTAGGCAGTAAATTTCGGATATCCAGATTTGTGACAAAGTTACAAGACAAAGTTACAAGGCAAAGAAAATTGAGACCTAGAACGCTTTAGTTAACACCGAGTTTTTTCTGGAGGCTGGTGCTGGAGGTCGTGTACTGGAATGTCAGCTTTTGGTCAGGATGAACACGTTTAAATGCGTGATGAGCCATCAGGGCTGCTTCATGGAAACCTGATAAAATAAGTTTAAGCTTGCCGGGATATGTATTGATATCGCCAATGGCGTATATGCCATCCTGATCAGTTGCAAATTTTTCCGTATCCACCTCAATTAGATTCTCGTTGAGGTTAAGCCCCCATTCTGAGATTGGACCGAGTTTCATGGTCAGCCCAAAAAACGGCAAAAAGCTGGTGCAATTAATTTCAATCGGATCGCCTTCAGCTGGCTTGAGATGCGCTCCAGAGAGCTGGCCATTTTCTCCGACAAGTTCAGTAATCTGACCAATATGAAGGTTAACTTTACCTTCATCTACAAGCGCACGCATCTTGTTAACGCTATCTGGCGCGGCACGGAATACATCACGGCGATGAACAAGCGTCATGGATTTAGCGATTGGCTGAAGGTTTAAAACCCAGTCCAATGCGCTGTCGCCCCCACCAGAGATGAGAATATCTTGGTCTTTAAAAGCTTCCATTTTCCGAACGGCATAATGTACGCCAAGACCATTAGACGTATCCGTCTGTTCATAAACATCAATTTCAGGAATAGGCGGTTTTTTGGGCTGGAAGCTCCCTCCACCTGCAGCAATAACCACAACAGGAGCTTCAAAGACTTCATTCTCGTCTGTCGTAACACGCCAAGTCTTGTCATCAATTTTTTCAAGCCCCGTGACCATCCGATTAAAATGGAACGTTGGGTCGAAAGGAGCAGCCTGTTCCATCAACTGATCTGTCAGTTGTTGACCGGAAACTTCAGGCATACCGGGAATATCGTAAATTGGTTTCTCAGGGTAAAGTTCAGCGCATTGACCACCCGGCTTATCAAGAATATCAATGAGATGCGCTTTCATGTCCAAAAGGCCGAGCTCAAAAATAGCAAACAGACCTACAGGCCCTGCACCGATAATGACGGCATCTGTTTTGATTGTTTCGGACATAACCTAACCTTTCGAATAAATATACAAACTACAGTAAAATATTGTAATTAATTTTAATTAACGTAGAAATATGTTTATATAATGCTTTTCTTTAAATACAAGCTGTTTTAGCAGAGACATTTTGTCCCTGTGAAATCAAATATATGATGATTGCTCAGACTTTCAATTCAATCCTGTAATGGATATAAGAAACTATGTCAGATAATAACACACGCGCTCCGCTACCCTGCCCTGAAATGGGAAAAATAAGAGAAGATATAGACAGTCTTGATAAAGACATTCTTCAACTTCTTAAAAAGCGGCTCAATTTAATTGAGCAAGCCGCATTAGTGAAGCCGGAGCGTAACCAAGTACGAGACAAGGCTCGGATTGACGAAGTTATTGCCCTGATAAGACGGGAAGCCCAAAAAGCAAATTATCCGGAAGATATGGCTGAAGCGATATGGAAAAACATCATTGAGCTTAGCATTGATTATGAATATGACGCTTATGATAAAAAAAGCACTGAGACTTAATACTGGTTCTCAGGCATATCAACAACGATACCATCCAATTCATCCGTCACTTTAATCTGACAAGAAAGCCGGCTGTTGTCCTTAACATGAACGGCAAAATCCAGCATATCTTCTTCCAGATCGTTAGCCTGACCTGTTTTGTCTTGCCAGTCTTGACGCACATAAACGTGACATGTGGCACATGCACATGCCCCACCGCAATCAGCACTGATGGCTTTGATATCATTTTTGATGGCAACTTCCATCAAAGTCATGCCGGTATCACCCTCACAAGGATGTTCGGTTCCGTTACTTTCAACAAATGTTATTTTCACCATATGCTTATACCCGTATACTGAAGAGAAAGTGATATACAATCTCTTGGAATTTCGGCTCACGCTGTATCATAAATATATGGGGTCGTCTAGCAAGCAATCCAAGCTTAACATAGAAATAGTATGACCCAGATGCTTAGAAAAATTAAAATACGTGCCGAAAGCCACAGGCTTATTAAGCCTTTTACCATTTCCCGTGGTCAAAAAAACACAGCAGATGTGGTCGTTGTAGAGATAAATGACGGACCATTCACAGGGCGCGGGGAATGCGTACCTTATGCGAGATATGGCGAAACGCTCGAAAGCGTTACAGCTGAAATTGAAACTATAAAACCAATGCTAGAAGGCAATTCAAACAAGTTGGCGCGTCTTTTTACGCGTGACGATCTGCAAACAGCAATGCATCCAAGCGCCGCAAGAAATGCAATCGACTGCGCTCTGTGGGACCTTGAAGCTCAACAAAGCGGTCAAACAGTTCCAGACAGGCTGGGGGTGAAACCGCGCCCGCTCCCATCGGCTATAACAGTAACTTTAGATACACCAGCTAAAATGGCACAGGCTGCCAGACAACTTATGCATAATAGCTCTACAAAAAACCTACCGGTCAAAGTCAAACTGGGTGGAGCTGACGGCTTCGCTGCAGATATTGGGCGTCTCAGTGCCATTCGAGATGCTGTGCCAGTAGCAACACTCATCGTGGATGTTAATGAA
Source organism: uncultured Alphaproteobacteria bacterium (assembly GCA_938091085.1). Lineage (GTDB taxonomy): Bacteria > Pseudomonadota > Alphaproteobacteria > RS24 > RS24 > Micropelagius. Next base: position 9,518 of record CALKOC010000060.1, on the reverse strand, counting down.
GGCTGGAAACCGCATGATATTATTCCGCATGTTGAAACGCTTAGATCATTCAATATTGACCTCATTGAACAGCCCCTACCTGCTGATAATGACGAAATTCTTAAAGATATTGACCTGCCATTTTGCGCTGACGAGTCGGTGCATGACAGCACTGACTTAAGTCATCTTAATCCGGGTTATAATTGTGTGAATATTAAACTCGATAAAACTGGCGGACTCACAGAAGCTTTGAAGATGCATCAACTTGCCCGTGAAAAAAACTTGAAAGTGATGGTGGGGTGCATGGTTGCGTCATCGCTATCGATGATGCCTGCTTATTTTCTTGGATTAGAAGCTGATTATGTCGACTTAGATGGCCCGATTTGGTTAGAAAATGACCGTGAAAACGGCTTGCAATATTCGCATGATGAAATTTCATTGCCCTCAAAGCCTCTATGGGGCTGGGGTTGATTGAAGGGTTGATTGAAGGCATTGCTGTTAAAAGTCATTTCTTTTGACAGCTATAAAGCTTCCAAGCTCTGACTTGCGCTATGTGCTGATTTCAAAGTAGGGTTTCATGAACTATTTTGGATATAAAATGACCAATATTGACTGGAATACCCCGCGCTTCGTTGACCTACCGGATTTACGTATGGCAGTTTTTGAAGCGGGGTCACCTTCATCCGCTCATCCGACAATTATTTTGTGTCACGGGTTCCCCGAAATTGCCTATAGCTGGCGGCATATTATCACCCCACTTGCAGATTTGGGATTTCATGTGATTGCGCCGGATTTAAGAGGGTTTGGTTCGACCGGTAATCCAATTAGTGACGCAGGTGATGCCACAAGCGTGGCCTTATTTGACATGCATCACTTATGCGATGACATGGCGCATCTGCTGGATGCGCTTGAAGTAGAAAATGCAATTTTCACAGGACATGATTGGGGCGGCTTTGTTGTGTGGCAAATGCCATTCTATCACCCTGACCGCACAAAGGCTGTAATCGGTATCAACACACCCTTTATGCCGCGTCAGGAAATGGATCCTATAGAAATTTTTAAAGCCATCTGGGGGGAAGATTCCTATCTGGTAAGGTTTCAAGAATACGGCGTGGCCGAAAAAATTCTAGATGAAAATCCGCGCAAAACTCTGCTCGCATCCTATCGCTCACCGACAGGTAGTAATTTCAATGGCGATGAAGCTGCCCAAAAAATGTGGAAGAATTTTGAATTGCTGAACATTCTTAAGACTAATGAAACTGAATGGCCCGGGCATCAACTTTTGCCAGATCCGGAATTTCAGCCCTATATAGATGCTTTCACCAAAACCGGTTTTCGTGGCGGCGTGAACTGGTATCGGAATTTTACACGCAACTGGGAACTGAGTGAAAACTTCCCCGATAAAATTGATATCCCTTGTCTGATGATTTGCGCCGAGAAGGACCCCGTCCTCCCCCCCGCAATGGCAGATGTGATGCCCAACCATATTGCAGATCTAGAAACTAAACTTATTAAAAACTGTGGTCACTGGACTCAATCTGAAAAACCAGATGAACTCGTTGGGTACATGAAAGACTGGCTCATAAGAAGATTCCCTGTATAAGGAAATGAGTGATGTAAACAGACAAATCCTACTTGTCTAAAATCCAATCTTCTATGTAAACAAATCCAGCGCCTTGCATGAAAACACCGTCAAATATTAATAAAGAACCCAAAGATTTGATGTCAGCCATCAATGGTGACAGACCTCTCAAAATTTTGCTTCCCAGCTATCGAAGCAATCCTCATACTGGAGGTCAGGGTATTTACATGCGCCTCATCTCAAAAGCCATCGTGGATTTGGGGCATGAAGTTGATGTAATTTCCGGCCCCCCTTACCCATCTCTCGACCCACGTGTCGGCCTGATTAAGTTACCTTCGCTTGATATGTATGCCCGTGATAACCCATTCACCTGTCTAGATAGAGATATTATGAGCAATAGTATCGATTTTTTTGAATGGTGGTCACATAACTGGGGCGGCTTCCCTGAACCCTATACATTCGGCGAACGGTTAAAAAACTATATGAGAACCCGGATTTCCGATTACGATATCATGCATGACAATCAGACACTTTGTTATGGCATGCTCGAAGTTCGCAATATGGGTTTACCTGTCGTTGGCACCATCCACCACCCCATCACCAAAGACCGTCATATCGACATCACACATGCGAAATCACCTTTTCTTAAACTTCTGAAATGGCGCTGGTATAGTTTCCTTACTATGCAAATTCGCGTAGCGCGTCAGCTTGACCCCCTAATAGTTGTCTCCGACAGCACAAAGCGCGATGTTCATAAAGATTTTGGTGTGCCGATGGAACGCATGCAACGCATCCATCATGGCATTAATCATGAAGCCTTTAGTCCTATGCCAGAGGTTAAGCGAAAGACAAATCGCTTAATGGCAACGGCTAGCGCTGATGTACCACTTAAAGGGCTGATTTATCTCATCCGCGCCTATGATGAACTTTTAAAAGAATTTCCAGATTTGGAGTTGGTTGTAGTGGGTAGCCTTCGTGAAGGGCCCACCATGCACGAGCTTGAAAAACGCTGCATACGTGACCGCGTGCAATTCATCTCCGGCCTTGATGGGGAAGATATTAGAAAGCTTTATGCCGAGGCTACCATTGCAGTCTCTCCCTCAGTGTATGAAGGCTTCGGCTTTCCTGCGGGAGAAGCCCTAGCTTGCGGTGTACCGCTGGTCGCGACAAATGGTGGGTCATTGCCGGAAGTAGTCGGGGATGCCGGTATTATAGTGCCGCATTCAAACCCGCCCGCGCTTGCTGAAGCGATTGCAGACTTACTTAACAATCCCGCCAAACGTGAAGCCCTTTCCGTCAAAGGGCGCCAGCATATTTTAGAAAAATTCACCTGGTCGCGCTGCGCTCAGGAAGTCGTCGATATGTATCGAACCACTATGGCCAAAAATGCAAATATAAAGTTAGCAAATGCAGACAATTCAGCTTGAAAAGCTTGACGTTAAAAAAGGTCACAAAGTACTGGATCTTGGGTGTGGGCATGGACGACATTGTCATGCCGTTTATTATCACGAGGATTGCCAGATAATTGGAGTGGACCTTGGTTTTAACGATATCCTTGTCGCTCGTGAGGGTTTCGCTGCCTATCCGGATTTAGCAGGTCAAGCCAAAAGTAATTTTGGCCTTGGCGTAGCAGATGCACTTCACCTCCCCTTCGCAGATAACACATTTGACCGTGTTATCTGTTCTGAAGTGCTGGAACATATTCCTGATTACCTTACGGCAATTGATGAGATATTTCGGGTCACCAAACCCAGCGGACGCATTGGCATTTCAGTGCCTCGCTTCTGGCCGGAAAAAATATGCTGGCTTCTATCGGCAGATTATCACAATGAGCCCGGCGGTCACATTCGCATCTTTCGAGCGAATGAGTTGGAGGAAGATTTCACGTTACGTGGTTTCAAAAAAATTGCGCAGCACTGGGCGCATAGTTTGCATACCCCCTATTGGTGGCTAAGATGTTTGTTGGGCGTAAAAAAAGATAAAGCTTTCGGAGTGCGCCATTATCATAAATTACTGGTCGCAGAAATGATGAACCCAAAAGGTATTGTGGCTGGGTTGGGTAAATTGCTCGACCCGATTATGGGAAAATCAGTCGTCTATTATTTCGACAAAAAATAAACATGAAAAACATTAAATCTTTCAGCCCTTATTTTGATGGCACGGCAAAAAAAATTATTTCTGTACAAAGAGATGATGGAGGTATCCCTTGGTTCAAAGATGGTGTGCTGGATCCATGGAATCACCTTGAAGCAGTCATGGCTCTTAACCTTTGTGGTCAACAAGAAAACGTGAAGCGCGGATTTGATTATCTGTTTGAAACTCAACTTGATGATGGTTCATGGTGGGGGCAACTCGGAAGTGCCGTTCCACTGGATGAAGGTCTAATGCAATTTTCATCCGAGGGTATGGATTCAGGCAACCGGACAAAGGATACAAACTTCGCCGCCTATATCGCAACGGCTGTCTGGCATGATTATCTTCTTAATAAAAATCTAGATTTTGTTAAAACCGCATGGCCATATGTTAAAAAAGCAATTGGGTTTTCGCTCTCATTACAAACAGAAGATGGCGATATCCGCTGGGCAGCGGAGACTGAAACCACGCTTGAAAATGATGCATTAGTCACAGGTTGTTGTTCAATTTATAAAAGCCTTAATTCATCTCTCAAACTCGCAGAACTGGCCACCTTCGACCTTGAAGCCAGCAAGCTTATTAACGAGTGGAGCGCGGCGCGAGACAGATTGCGTGATGCCCTCATCAACAAGCCGCATCGCTTCGACCGAAACTGGCAGCCCAAAGATAATTTTTCAATGGATTGGTATTATCCTGTTTTGACGGGTGTTCTTGAGGGTGACGCGGCTCAAAAACGACTGGATGAAAAATGGGATATTTTTGTTATCGACGGTTTCGGATGCAAATGTGTCCAGGAAGAGCCTTGGGTAACGGTTGCCGAAACTGCTGAGCTGGTGATGGCACTCGTAAAAGCCGGCAGGGAAACAAAGGCCAAAGAGGTATTTTCTTGGCTAGATAAATATCGCGATGAGGATGGCGGCTATTGGATGGGCTATCAAACCGAGCAAAGAATGAACTGGCCTTTAGAGAAACCGCCATGGACTGCCGGCGCTGTTATTCTAGCTACAGATACAGTTTTCAATATCACTCCCGCCAGCGAATTGTTCAGCCAATAGACCTATAGACGCCTTAAAAAACGAAGCGATTTCACATCCTTTACTTCTTCGAAAAGACCTGAAGCAATAGCTAGTTTATAGATTTCATAAGGCGGGCGGCCGCCATCTTCGGGGTTTGGAAAAACATCATGGATTGCCAATATGCCACCGGTCATGACCCGCGTCGCCCAGAGGCGGTAATCATCAAGTGCCGCCTGCATGGAATGGCCTCCATCAATAAACAAAAAACCTATGTCCCCATTCACAACCTGCGACGCCATGCGCGAAGGGGCGACAACAGGAATAACAAAGTCTTCTAATTGCGCCCCACGTATTGTCTGGCGAAAGATATGTAATGATGACATGCCCCCAGTTTCGGCATCGGCAAGATCGGGGTCGAAATACGCCTCACCAGGTTGGTTCTCCTCAGAGCCATAATGATGATCAACAGACACCAGAAGGGCACTTTGTTCACGAACGGCCTCACCAATATAGACTGTAGACTTGCCGCAATAACTGCCGATTTCAACAGATAGAGTATTTGGAAAATCTGATAAAACCGATAGAGCCATATCGTGAAGCGCACGGCCCTCCTCAGGATCCATGAAACCTTTAATCGTTTCAATATAAGATAGCGTCGTGTCTGATAGACTCATAGCTGAGTGGCTTCGCGGTTAGTATCAAGTTCATTTCGAATATTATTATACGTTTCTTCATTGAGTTTAAAGAAACTGAACAAAAACGCCGCAACTATATAAAATATGCAAGGCAGTAGGGTGAACATAAATTTCATCGTGTCCAAAACCAAATCTGACTGAGGCACATTCGGTTCAAACCCAACAAAACTCAAGACCATGCCTAGAATAAACAAAACGATTGCTGAAGAACTTTTCCAAACCAGACTCCAAACGGCAAAATAAGCCCCTTCTTTGCGATCACCTGTTTGCAATTCATCATAATCAATGATGTCACTAAAAATTGAAGGGCCGATAACGTTATTACAGCCATTAGCTATGCCTGCCATTATTCCGGCAATGTAAAGATACAGCAAATTATTGTAATCGGAAAAAAACAAAGAACCGAAGGCTGTTCCGGAGAGTAACATCGAGAATGTATAAAGATTCTTCTTACCGAATTTGCGGGCCAGCGGCATCCAGATTGGAACCAGCAACAAAGAAGGGAGCATGAAGAATAAAATAAAGACGGAAGCAATATTCGCGTCATTGAGAATATAAGTACAAACATAAATGACGAGCGTTGATGTCAGCGCAAAACTGACATTATCCATGAAATTCACAATCAATATGCGTCTTGCATACATGTTTTTGAACACATCTTTTATCACCGGCAAAGCCGAGGTTGAACGACGGTCAGCAAAGCCGGGCTTTTCACGCATACCATAGGCACAAATCAAGACAGTAATCGCCGTCAACAAACCAATAATGGTTGCCTGTTTACCCGCAAAATCAATTACCTGCTCAGCACCCTCACTGTGCAACTTGGTCAGGGAATAAATCCCGCCAAGGCTCATCACATAGCCAGCTAACCAGCCTGCATGACGGCAGCCAAAAATAATATTTCGCTGGTGATAGTCTTCTGAAAGCTCAGCCGCGATAGCAAAATGAGGTACATAAAAAAGTGTCGAGGCCGTATAAAAAAGGATAACAGCACCACCGAACCATAAAATAGTAATAAGTTCATCAGACCCAGTAGCAGGGTTAAACAACATATAAAAAGCGAACCCAAGCGGAACGGAAGCCAATACTAGCCATGGACGTCGCCGCCCAAAACGCGTTCGGGTGTTGTCAGAGAGATGGCCGATAAGCGGGTCAGAAATTGCATCCCAGAGACGCGAGATACCAAAAATAAACCCTACAGTCGCGGGCGCAATCGCCAAAAAATCGGTTGCAAAAATCATTAGGTAAAGATTGATTAGCCCATACATATAGCCAAAACCAATCGTTGGAAGCGTGAAATATACCAGTGAGCTTCCGAAATTTTTGTTCATACCAATTCCAAGAAAAACCATATACGAGACACATCATTCAATTAATTACTTATATGTGCAAGGTGAAAATACTGGTAGCGTGAGGCTACTTACTTGTCGGGTTGAATATGAAAAATAATAAAAACCGAGACTTGCGACCTATACGAAAAATGCATGTGATATTTTCCGAGAAATATCTTAACTCAGAACAAATAGCGGTGGCCTTGATTAATCGTCAAATCAATGATTATCCCGTAGCAGTATGCATTAGAAGCGATTGCGACGCCTATTACAGCCGGTCAATTCTTAATTATCTTGATTCACGTGTAGAAATTTACAGAACTCCAGCTGAGTTAAGAATTCTCTATCTGATTTACGCCATAATGGTGTGGCGCCCTACTCTATTGCATTGGCACAACATAAAGACTAGCCCAACTATTAGCCTCATATTTTGGAGAATAACTCAGATATCCACCCAATATACACGTCAAAACCTGTCTTTTAGGCGAAAACAGAGAATGTCCCAAAACAGCAAGTCAAAGTAACTCGATTACTCAACGGCAGATAAAAGGAAAAAATTTGTGAAGAAGGACGATATGTGTAGTCGCCAGCCTTAATTAGACGTATGTTGGTTTTCTCTAAATAAAATAGTCGTTTAAATTTTTAGTCTCCTGAATAGGTTTACCCTCACATGAATAAAATCCCTCTTTTTTTAGTCTGTTTTCTTTCATTATCAGGAGCGATAATTGCCTCAAAAGTAAGCGCTGAGGCTGGTTCTTTAAGTGTCGAAGACGCAGTTTTCCGCCCTGGTATCGGTAATCGCCCGGGTGTTATGTTTTTTAAACTATCCAACTCATCTGACATGAGTAAGGCATTGATATCGGCTAACAGCACTTCCGCTTTAAAAATTGAAATTCATACGCATGATATGAAAGATGGGGTTATGCGGATGCGCCGGCTTGAAAAGTTGACTGTTGATGCCCAATCAAGCGTTTTACTAAAGCCGCATGGGTTTCATTTAATGGTTTTTGGTTATACCGCCTCTGAAGAAAAGATGAGCGTTACCCTAAAATTTGACACGGAAGAACAAATCAGCTTCGTTCCTGAAATTATTGCCTATGGTTCAAAATAAAATAGGCCAAAATTACCCATGTTAATTGAAGGTCAAAACATTACGGTTGAGAAAGAAACGGGACGTATTCTCGATAATGTATCTCTTCGTATTGATGAAAAAGATTTTTTGACAATTGTCGGCCCAAATGGTGCCGGCAAAACCATGTTATTAAAGTGCCTTGTCGGTGTTCTTTCTCCTGACTCAGGGCAAGTAACTCATAAACCAAGCCTTTCCATCGGTTATATGCCACAGAGCATGGAAATAGACCCTGTACTACCATTGTCAGTCAGGCGTTTTTTATCTTTAAATTTGTCAATAAAGGCTGATTTTCTCTCAGAAATTGTTAACGAAACAGACATTGCAATGCTTTTAGACAGGCAAATGCATAATCTGTCGGGTGGTGAAATCCAGCGTGTTATGCTTGCGCGCGCCCTCGCAAGAGATCCTGATTTATTAATATTGGACGAACCCGCCCAAAATCTGGACATCTCAGGTCAACTCGAATTCTATAAATTGCTGGAAAGGATTTATCATAATCGCCAAAAAGCGATATTGATGGTGTCACACGACCTTCATCTTGTGATGGCATCCACAAAAAAGGTGGTTTGCCTTTATCATCATGTTTGCTGTTCAGGTGCGCCACAAGCGATTACACGAGACCCGGAATTCATTTCTATATTTGGGGACGATTTATCAAAAATGATGGCTGTTTATCCGCATGAACATGATCATGACCATGTTACGGGAGAAGGCCACTGATGAGCGCACTCATTGCCCCACTCGTTCTGGCAGTCATTGCTGGACCCGTCGGGTGTCTGATTATATGGCGTCGTATGGCTTATTTCGGGGATGCCATAGCACATTCAGCTCTTTTAGGTGTCGCTCTTGGCCTGTTTATAGGGTTTGCCCCTAATATTGGCGTCGCACTCATTTGTGCGATTTTTGCAGTATTGTTGGTATATCTTCAACATCGGCGCAAACTTAGCATAGACACACTGCTTGGGATTCTAGCTCATGGCGCTCTAGCTTTTGGATTGCTGCTAGTCTTTTGGTCAGCATTAGAAACCGGGCATGACACGCATAACGGGGCAAATCACAATATTGACCCTCATACACTGTTAGAAATTTACTTACTTGGTTCACTTGAAAACATTTCAATGAACCAAAATATCATTCTGATAGTCGGTGCATCACTAATAGCAATTATCTTGAAACTCATTTGGGAACCTCTCATTCTGATGACCTTGAATATTGATTTAGCGAGGGCCGAGGGCGTTCCTACTTTACGTCTGCAATATATTATGATGGGAATCATGACAGCCTTAGTTGTTATGGGGCTTCAGATTACGGGCGTTCTGTTTATTACCTCATTATTAATAATGCCTGCCGCCGCCGCTCGCCAAATATCAACAACGCCAGAAAAAATGATTTTATGGGCTATTATTTTCGCCTTTTCAGGTGTTTTAACAGGATATTTGGCTTCGCATGAAGCTCATCTCCCGCCTGGCCCATCTATCGTCAGTGCATTAACCATAATTTTTATCATATCTCTGTTAATTTCAGTTTTTTTACGAAGAAAAAACCCAAGAATATAATATTAAAATTATTAAGTATTACTTTTTAAATCTTTAGAGAGCTTTACCATCGCTGAGGTAACTTTAGTTAAGTCTTCCGTGTCAATTATATAGG
>CALKOC010000059.1 GCA_938091085.1 uncultured Alphaproteobacteria bacterium | reverse complement strand
CTCGCCAATCCAAACCTTTCCCAACCAATAAAATCCTTACCTTTTGGGCGCAAGGCGACATTGGATGAGTGTATAGCTCAATCATTATTTTTATTCTCCATCAGCATCAAAAAAACCAATGACCTGCTGGTTAAATGCATCGCAACATTCAATTTGTGTCCAATGACCACAGCGGCCATATACGTGCAATTGGGAGTCATCAATAAGCGCGTGTAACCGATAACTGTTTTCCAATGGAATGACTTGATCATCTCGACCATGAACAATTAATGTTTTCGCTTTAATCTGTTTGATTCGATCTTCAGCCGTAGCGATTTTGGCAATACCTTCTTGACGCGGGTCCGGAAACATATTTTCGTAGGCTTCTTGAACCCCCGGTGCAATGCTTGCTTTATATCGCAGTGCAGCCAGTTCTTTAGTCACCAGCTTCTTATTATAAGCAAAGACATCCATCATACTGAGCATATTATCTTCAGAAGGTTGATAGCCCCATACCGCATCGAGCCCTGCCGTAAGCGGAAATTCAACACCTGCTGACCCCATCAACACAAGTCGACGAACCCGCTCTGGATAATGCGAAGAGAACGCTATAGCCAACGCGCCGCCAAATGAATTTCCGACTAGATCAACTTGCTCAACATCCAATGCATGGAAGACATCGTTCAAATGTGACAACCAAACCGGCATAGAATATTGATTGTTTTCAGGCCTCTGGGTAAAGCCAAAACCAAGTATATCTGGAGCTATAACACGCCTTGCACAACCTATAATCGGCAGATTTAACCGCCAATTAGCCCAAGCTGAAACACCTGGACCCGAACCGTGCAGAAACATTACAGGGGTTTTATCTGATATTAGATGATTGTCATGAATATTCGTTGCAACCCCAGCAGCCAGAATAGTTTCACCAATTTCCGGACTTTTTGTTGGTTCAGACATTAAACTAAACTACGCCTCAACAGTGATGCTGATTGTGCCCAAATTTTGTACTGTAAGAGATACTGTTTCACCTACACTAACAGCATGCGCCTCGGTCGCTCCACCCGCCATGACAATATCACCTGGTTTGAGAGTTTCACCTGATTGTTCCACCATGCGTGCTGCCGAAACAAGCGAACGCACAGGGTGGCCTAATATCGCTGCCGATGAACCAAACATTGTATCTTGGCCATTAACCGTCAGACGCATGCCCAAATTAGAAATATCAATATCAGGCTTATGCCAATTTCCAATCACAAGACCTGAGGATGATGAGTTATCCGCAATCACATCAGTTAAAGCGAATTTAAAATTTTCATAACGGCTATCTATAACCTCCATCGCAGGACCAATCGCCTCAACCGCGTCCATTGCCTCAAGGGCTGTCACATTACCTTTCAATTCTTTTTTCATTATAAAAACAATTTCTGGCTCAATGCGCGGGTGAACAAATTTAGATTTTGAAAGAGTACCCCCTTCTTCCAATACCATTTTATTGGTCAGGCGCCCCCAAATCACTTCGTCAACACCAACCTGAATCATCTTTGCACGGCTTGTTAACCCCATTTTAATACCAATACGCTTTTCACCGCGTGCATATCGACGATCAATAGATTTCGCTTGAACCTGATAGGCCTCATCAACTGTAAAAGAATTATCCTCTACACTAATTTGAGGAGTGTCTGTTGCAGTCAATGCCGCAGTATCTAATTTTTCAGCATATGCGTCTAATCTATCCATAATCTTACCCTATTTACGACTGTTCATTTTGTTGTTTAAGGAGGTCAAGCGCGACATCGACAATCATATCTTCTTGTCCACCCACCATGCGGCGTCTGCCCAACTCAACCAAAATTGTGCGTACATCAATACCGTAATCTTCTGATGCTTTTTCTGCATGACGCAAGAATGAGGAGTAAACCCCTGCATAGCCTAATGAAAGCGTTTCCCGATCAACCCTGACTGGACGATCCTGCAACGGACGCACTAACTCTTCTGCAGCATCCATGAGTTTGTAAACATCACACCCATGCTGCCAACCCTTCCGGTCAGCTGCCGCAATAAAGACCTCCAAAGGCGCATTACCGGCACCAGCACCCATGCCCGCCAAAGACGCATCAACACGCCGCACGCCGTTTTGAACAGCAACAATAGAATTAGCAACCCCAAGAGATAAATTGTGATGTGCGTGAACTCCGCGCTCAGTTTCAGGGTTCAAAACACGATCATAAGCCTGCACCCGCGCCGCATAGCCATCCATATCCATCGCCCCGCCACTATCCGTCACATAAACCGTAGTCGCGCCATAGCTTTCCATCAGCTTGGCTTGCTCGGCAAGTTGGTCAGGTTCAATCATATGGCTCATCATCAAAAAGCCAATCGTGTCCATACCCAAATCTCGTGCAATGCCAATATGCTGTTTGGACACATCCGCTTCAGTACAATGCGTGGCAACACGCACAGACCGTACACCAAGGTCATAAGCCCGCTTTAATTCCTCTACCGTCGCAATGCCCGGCAGAATAAGCGTAGTCAGAACGGCATTATCAATCACATCAGCAACAGCTTCAATCCATTCCCAATCCGTATGAGCGCCGAACCCGTAATTAAAACTGGCGCCAGACAGACCGTCACCATGCGCAACTTCAATCGCATCAACACCCGCATCATCAAGAGCCTTGGCAATCATTGCAACATGCTCAACGCCGTACATATGACGAATGGCATGCATGCCATCGCGCAAAGTAACATCCTGAATGTAAAGCTTCTCTTTGGTGGGGTCTTTCAGAATTCCGCTCATGCCGCACCTCCCAACACTTTTTCTGCCATCCGTTCGGCAGTTGCCATGCCAGCAGATGTCATAATATCGAGATTACCTGCATAATTCGGGAGATAATGACCGGCGCCTTCCACTTCGAGGAAAATGGTTGTCTTAATGCCTTCGTACTCTCCCTGCCCTGGAATTTTTAGCAGGTTATTTCCGGTGAAGCGCTCAAACTGTACCTCTTGCTTAAGGCGATAGCCCGGCACATACTTCTGTACCTCTGCAACCATATCCTCGACGCTTTGACGGATTTTATCTTCATCTCCGCCAACCGAAAACGCATAAATTGTGTCGCGCATAATCATCGGAGGTTCAGCAGGATTAAGAATAATAATCGCTTTGCCTTTTTCCGCACCACCAATAACTTCAACACCGCGCGCCGTTGTTTCAGTGAATTCGTCAATATTCGCCCGTGTACCCGGCCCCGCAGAGCGCGACGAAACAGAAGCCACAATTTCAGCATAAGGGACGCTGTCACTCACACGCGTGACGGCATAGACCATTGGAATAGTAGCTTGCCCGCCACAGGTCACCATATTCACATTCTGCTTATCTAAATGCTCGTCAGCATTAACAGGGGGAATACAAAACGGGCCAATAGCTGCCGGTGTTAAATCCACCATCAGCTTGCCATCGCGCACACAAATTTCGTTATGTATTTTGTGCGCTCCCGCAGATGTTGCATCAAAACAAATCGCAATCTCAGACCATATATCAGAGGCCACAGCACCATTAATGCCCTCATGCGTCGTAGCAACCCCGCGTTCTCTCGCAATGCGAAGACCATCAGACTCCGCATCAATACCAATCACAAGAGACGCCTCAAGAATGCTCGAGGTCTCTTGAATTTTGATCAAGAGATCGGTTCCAATATTACCTGAACCAATGAGAGCACATTTAATTTTAGACATAACAAACCTTTTTAGTTTTACTTAACTGGTGAAATTGGCTCTAACAGAACCAAGACCATTAATTTTCAATTCATAACTTTCATTCACACTCACGGGTGTAAGCGGCCCTAAAGCACCTGACAGAATTAGGTCACCTGCTTTTAAAGGGCGTCCAACTAATAACATTTTTTTCGCCAACCATAAGCACGCATTAAGCGGATTGCCCAGACAGGCAGAGCCAACACCAGTGCAAACTGGTTGACCACGATGCTCTATAACCATACCACAATTCAAATGATCGAAATCTTTTAACTCAACTGGCGTTGATCCCAAAACATAAAGACCAGAAGATGCATTATCGGCAATTGTATCGGTTATTTGAATATTCCAATCATCAATTCGGCTGTCCACAACCTCAATCGCGGCAACAGCATAATCAATCGCAGCAACCACCTCAGCTAAAGTTACATTCTCCTGATCGAGATCACTTTTTAAATAAAAAGCAATTTCGCCTTCAATACGCGGCTGAAGCAAATGAGACATGGAAATTTCTTGCCCGTCCGCATAAGCCATATCTGAGAACAACATACCAAAATCTGGCTGATCAACACCTAGCTGTCCTTGAACCGCTTTTGACGTCACCCCAATTTTGCGACCAGATAATATTCGCCCGGATTTTATCCAATGCTTTGTAGTTTCCTCTTGCACGGCATAAGCGTCTTCAATCGACATATCAAAGCTATCACGCAACGGTGCGATAGGTTGATGCGTTTCATAAGCCTCTTGTATTAGCCCTGCCGCCTGTTTTATTTCTTTTTGTGAAATTGTCATATTACCCTCTTAAACCTTCAAGCAGATATTTTTCAATTCTGCATAAAATTCCAACCCATGAACACCACCTTCACGGCCAATACCAGATTTTTTCATACCACCAAAAGGTGTTCTTAAATCTCTTAAAAACCATGAATTGACCCATATTATGCCAGCATCAATTTGGCGGGAAACGCGAATAGCACGCGAGGTATTTTCAGTCCAAATAGCACAAGCCAAACCATAATCCGTATCATTAGCGCGACGGATTACATCATCTTCTTCGTCAAAAGGCAAAAGCGCACAACAAGGCCCAAAGATTTCTTCCTGAACCACACTGCAATCATCAGTTAAACCTGTCCAGATAGTAGGTTCAACCCATGCACCTGACTGCAAGTCCGCCGGCATATCTGGCACACCTCCACCCAATTCAACTGTCGCCCCCTCTTCTAAAGCTTTTTTGTAATATGAAAGTACTTTTTGCTGATGTTCTTTAGAAACCAAAGGGCCAAAATTTGCATTTTGGTCGTCAGGCTTGCCTAAAACTAATTTGCTTGCCCCCTCTTTGAGGCGCGACAAAAATTCATCAAAAATAGACCGCTCAACATAAACCCGTTCAGTTCCAAGACAAACCTGCCCACAATTTGCAAAAGCTGATCTCATAGTGCCTTCAATTGCTTTATCCATGTCGCAATCAGCAAATACAATCGCTGGATTTTTACCGCCTAATTCAAATGAAATATTACGCAAGTCATCTGCACAAGCACGCATAATAATTTCACCCGTGCGTGTTTCACCAGTAAAAGTAATACCATCTACATCTTTATGCTGGGTCAAATAGGCACCTGCACTGTCTGGGCCCAGCCCGTGTACCACGTTATAAACCCCATCAGGCACACCGGCCTCTTTCATGACTTCACCAAGCATCGTTGCAGTAGTTGGGGTTTCCTCAGATGGTTTAACCACAACTGTATTACCGCAAGCTAATGCTGGGCCAACTTTCCACGTCATTAAAAGAAGCGGTAAATTCCACGGGGAAATAACACCAATAACCCCACGCGGCACTCTAATTGAATAATTCAGCGCCCCTGCACCATCTGGTGTAGCTAATTCAAAACTTTCGCCGGGTATATTTTTTACCAAATCAGCAAAAACTTTAAAATTCGCAGCACCACGCGGAATATCAATCATGCGTGCAAGCGACTCTGGTTTGCCTGTATCACGACACTCTGCAGCCAAAAACTCATCGAATCTTGCCGTCACACCATCTGCAACTTTATGCAAAATTGTACTACGCTCGTCTTGTGTCATTTTTCCCCAAGGGCCATTAAGGGCTGCTTTAGCTGCAGCTACAGCTTGATTAATCTCAGCTTGCTTGCCTTCACAAACCTCTGAAATCAAACTTCCATCAACCGGAGAAATATTTTCAAAAACAATACCGGAGTTACCGGTCGTGTATGATCCATTTATAAAATGCAAGGTTTTGTCTGTCATTTAATATCTTTCAGGATAAACGGGTGGGGTTTGTGGCGTTGTTCACCCCACCCAATCCAAACGCTGTGCTAACCGCACTTGCTTAAGCTTAGATAGCTAACAATCAAACCCAGTCAGGTTACGACTGCAAGGAATGTATCGTTAATTGCTTTTTCGTAATAGAAAATAGCTTTGCCAGTTTGTTCGGCAGACCAAACACGAACTGGATGATCTGGATATGAGTCATAACCACCAGCAAAAACTTCATTTCTATTTCCTGAAGGATCCCAAAAATAAATAGTCTGCCCTCGCGTGATACCGTGACGTGTAGGCCCAATATCAACAGAAACGTCATAGCGCGACATAATATCAGCCGCATGACCAATTGCGTTCCAATCTTCAAGCATGAACGAGCAATGGTGGAATTTATTATCCTCCGCATGGCGAACTAGAGCTATATCATGAGCTTTTGTTGAGCAAGAAAGGAAAATTGCAATCCGCATCTCACCATCTTCAGCCTTGGCAACTTCTGTAACGCGGAAACCGAGAACCTTTGTGAACAAATCCTCTGCACCATCAATATCGCCACCATAAAGCAGACAATGATCAAACCGTACTGGGCTCA
>CALKOC010000058.1 GCA_938091085.1 uncultured Alphaproteobacteria bacterium | reverse complement strand
TATATATTTCTCTTAAATTCTCATGCTCTGCCGGAGACTTTGGCGCTATTTTGTTACATGTCGCTTGTAGGGATGAATGTTGGTTCGATGGGAACTTGTGGGGCGAGTTTATGGCCGGAGCTTTACGGCACAAAATTTCTTGGCTCGATTAAATCTCTAACTGGCGCTTTTTTTATTTTTGCAACGTCTCTCGCGCCTTGGATCTCGGGTATCCTGCTGGATGGTGGCTGGACCTTTGATAACCTCGTCGCGTTGAGCCTCGCTATTACCTTGTTTACATTGTCGATGCTTTTGATTGCTTTAACAGTCAAGCTGGGTTTGGCGCGTCGAAAAGAAGCTATTTAATTAATAAATTGCTCAATAAGGATGCGTTCCTCAAGATTATGATCCGCATCGAATAAAATTTTCAGTTCAGTCGATTTATCCTGTTCAATATCAACCTCTGTCACATTTAAAATCTCAAAATTATCAGCCATGGCACTGACAGGGCGTTTTTCATAATCGAGGCAATGGATCGTTACCTTCGCAATATCAGGCAAAAGTGCGCCGCGCCAACGCCGAGGACGAAAAGCAGAAATCGGGGTCAATGCCAAGAGTGGTGCATTGATTGGCAAAATAGGGCCATGTGCGGATAGATTGTAGGCGGTACTACCGGCTGGCGTAGCGACCATTATACCATCACATGCAAGTTCCGATAATCGTTCTCGGTCATCAACCATGATTTTCAAATGTGCGGCTTGCGCGGATTTGCGTAATAAAGAAACTTCATTAATAGCCCGTGCCTCTTGTTTGGTTCCCTCAATGTCTGTTGCTGTCATTTTTAGCGGACTAAGTTTATTCTCAACGGCTGCTGACAATCTTTCTTCGAGATTGTCGGGGCTGTAATTATTCATCAAAAAACCAACTGAGCCGCAATGCATGCCAAAAATTTTCTGATGGGTGTCCATGCTTTTTTTGAGGCATTGCAGCATAAGGCCATCCCCACCAAGCGCGATAATGATGTCCGCATCCGGGGCATCGACAATATCATAGCGTTTAGAAAGTTCGGCGAAGGCTTCTTGAGCCTTAGGTTGGTCTGTTGCGGTCAACGCTATTTTCATATGCGGGGTTCCTCTGTTAAATAAAACAAAACGTAAAAGGTGTGACTCGTCAATAATTTTGATATGAAAGCAGGATGAGCGATAAAGTTATTCTCAGTATTGATCAAGGAACAACCTCTAGCAGGGCGGTCGTGCTGTCACCATCAGGTCAAGCCTTATCCATTGCGCAAAAAGAACTTACACAGCATTACCCTGATTCCGGCTGGGTTGAGCATGACCCCAATGATATTTGGCGCGATACGCTGTCAATGTGTCGTCAGGCGCTTAAAAAAGTGCCGAATGTTGAGGTGGTGGGTATCGGAATTAGCAATCAACGGGAAACCACAATTCTCTGGAATCGTCATACCGGTAAACCTGTTTACCCTGCAATTGTTTGGCAGGATCGCCGCACAGCAGAATTTTGTGATGTGCTCAAACACCAAGGGCATGAAGATATGATACATGCCCGTACCGGGTTACTGCTTGATGCTTATTTCTCAGCTAGCAAAATTAATTGGATACTAGATAATGTTGCTGGCGCACGAGACTCTGCAAAAGCAGGTGACTTAGCATTTGGAACAGTTGATAGCTGGCTTATTTGGAATTTGACAGGCGGGAAGATGCACGCCACTGATGCGACGAATGCATCCCGCACAAGTCTTTATAACATATCTAGCGGCGCATGGGATGAGACCTTGCTAAGCCTGTTCGATATTCCAGCGTCCATTTTGCCTGAGGTTAAAGAATGTGCGGATGATTTTGGCGTCACAGAGGAAAGTTTACTCGGCGCTGAAATTCCTATCGCAGGGGTTGCTGGCGATCAGCAGGCGGCGGCTTTCGGGCAGGCTTGTTTTCAGGTGGGCATGATGAAATCAACATACGGAACAGGGTGTTTCGCGCTGGTGAATACAGGCGCGCATCAGGTTCAGTCAACCAACCGGCTACTCTCCACGATTGCCTATCGCTTAAATGGCGAAACAGTTTATGCGCTGGAAGGTAGTATATTTATGGCGGGTGCAATTATGCAATGGCTACGAGACGGGTTGAATATGGTGCGCGACTCCGCTGAAACCGAAGCGCTTGCAATCGCCGCTGACCCTGATAATGAAGTGGTTTTAATACCCGCGTTTACTGGCCTTGGTGCTCCTCATTGGCGCCCAGAAGCACGCGCTGCCATTATGGGGCTTACCAGAAATGCCGGTAAGGCTGAAATTGCTCATGCGGCTCTGCAAGCTGTTTCACTGCAAACTGAAGATCTATTGATTGCCATGCGCTCGGATATGTCCAAGCAGGGTCTTTCATCTCCGTCACATTTACGGGTTGATGGGGGAATGGTGAACAATAACTGGTTCGTCCAAAACCTGTCGGACATTACCAATATTCTAATCGACAGACCCGTCAGCGTTGAAACAACAGCTCTCGGTGTGGCTTATCTTGCCGGATTACAGCGCGGTATATTCACTAAGCTTGAAGATATAACCGAGAAGTGGCAACTTGATAGAAGTTTTGAACCGCAAATGCCTGTTAATCGGCGGAAGAAGATTTTATCTCGCTGGTCTGGGGCGATTTCCAAGATTTTGCATGACGAGTCATGAATTAAGTGTGATGATAGTATTCTCTAGAAAAATCGGAGGGGATAGTGATTAAAAGACTTTTTATTCTGATTGGAATTCCCGTTTTAGTTGGGTTAACCCTTTCAGGTTTTGAGCCACTTATGGCTCAAAGCGATGAGACCATTAAGGCAGCTCAAGAAGAAAGAAAACTAAGATTTAAAGACAGTGGCGCATCCATGAAAGCTTTATACCGCGAATATTTACCTGCGGAAGATTATCAGGCCATCAAAGCTGAGGTGACCGTTTTGGTCAAATGGGCGATAGATATGCCTGCGGCTTTTCCATTTGGTAGTGACAGTAATAATGATGAAGCCAAACCTGAAATATGGACGGATTTTGAAGGTTTTAAATCTGCGGCCAAAGCATTTGAAACGGCCTCTTTAGACCTACAAAAAGCGGCAGAGCAAAAAGATATCAGTCTGGTTAAAACGGCACTTGGGAGTGTTGGTGCGAGTTGCAAAGCATGCCACCAAAAATACCGCAAAAAATAAAAAGCAATTTGAAGTAATGGCCCCCTAGTTCAAGAGCGTTAAGCTCCAGCTCGCCGATATACAAATCGCCATGAGCGCAAGCCCTGTTAGGGGAGCGGCTTTACTCTGTGCCTTTATTATCTCTTCAGAATGGGTTTTGCCCGTAATCATTTGCCCTGTAATCATTTGAGAAGTGAGTTTTTCTTTGAAAAAAATACGATGGGTGATGATTGCGACGAGATGCAAGCCAATAAGAGATAAGATTAAGAGTGGCAGAATTTGATGCAGGCTTCCGGCGAATTTAGTAAATGCAGGAAAGACGTGATAAAGCGGGCCGTCATAAAAAATATCATCCGTTGATAGCGTGCCGGATAGTGCCTGAAATAGAATAACTGACAGTAATGCGATGACTGACAAAGCGCCTAACGGATTATGGCCGAATGAATGGGTTTTACCGTTCCCGATAAGCTGTTTGATATAAGCCACTATCGCGCGCGGGCCTTTAACGAATTGCACAAAGCGAGCCGTCGGATAGCCAACAACTCCCCATATCAGCCGGAAAATCAGAAGCCCCAAAATTGTTAGCCCACATCTTTCATGCGCGAGCATCCAGTCATTCTGGATGGTAATAAACGAGCCACAAATGCTCAGCACAAGCAGCCAGTGAAAAATGCGTATGGGTAAATCCCAGATCATGCCATCATGTTAACAGCGTTTGTTAATCCCGTGAAGTTTGTATAAGTTTTAGACACATTTACATGAAGGGGTGTGACATGAAGTTGAAACTATATGGGGCGATGCTGTCGCCATTTGTGCGTAAGGTCAGAGTAATGTTGGCGCTTAAAAAAGTCGACTATGACATCGATATTAAAGTTTCTCCTTTGGGTATACCTGAAGGCTATGAAAAAATTCACCCCCTTAAAAAAATCCCTGCTCTGGTGATTGACGATGGGGACAGAGAGCTTGCCCTAGCAGACAGTTCTGCAATTGCAGGATTTCTCGACAAGCTTCAGCCAAGTCCCTCTTTTTATCCCACTAATCCAATGGATTACGGGCAAGCGCTCTGGCTTGAGGAATATGGCGATACATTTATTGCCCAGAATTGCACCTTTGGCATTTTTGGGAATGTCTTTTTTTCTTGGGCGCGGGGCGAAACTTATGACCCTGAAAAAGTAAAAATGGCTTTTCAACGTATGGAAGAAGTTATTGCCTATATTGAGCCTATTCTTGGCGATCGTGATTGGTTGGTCGGGGAGGAAATGTCAATCGCTGATATAGGTGTGGTATCTCATTTCTTTAATGTTGAACATGCGGGTTATCGCCTGACTGAAGCCGACTCACCATCACTGTATGCTTTGAAGAAACGCATTGAAGAGCATCCTGAAATTGCTCCCTTACTTGCTGAGGAGCGCATAGTTATTCAGAAACTTAAATTTGAAAGCCCCGATCTGACGGATTTACGCCACTAATTACCCAGCAGCTAATTAGGCCTTTGGCGGGAAAACGACGGGGTCGTCTTCGTCGTTCCAGACGTCATATTTATGCATAGCTATGTTGAAGATGTCTGAATTCAGAAAATTTTGGAGCCAGCGATGCAAATCTTCAAGTTGGTTCTGCGCGTCAAACCAGTCGCTATTGGCAATCCGGCATTGTCGGATAAAAGGTAAAACTGCGTAATCAACCATGCGAGCCTCTGCGCCAAATAACCAGTCATTGCCGATTAGCTGAGCATTTAACTTTTCCAGCGTCTCGAGACAGCCGTCTCGGTGGAGAGCGAGGTTCTCCTTTTCATATCTATCGGCATATTTGTAGCGATCAAGATGATGTTTGAATGGCCCGTCATTTTCCTCAATGAGTTTCGTGGCTAATAAAATTTCACTGGATGTGTATTCAAGCCAGCCAAGCGGATCATTATTGTGAAGTGTCCAGTACATGACATCGAGGCTTTCATCCAGCACTCTGCCGTCGGGCAACCACAAGACAGGCACTGTTCCTTTAGGGGATAAGGTGAGCATAGTTGCTGGTTTGTCTCTCAAAAGAATTTCACGATGTTCACAAACTTGTTCACTGGCCAGCAAGGCAAGCCGCGCCCTCATAGCATAGGGGCATCTTCTAAAGCTATAAATGACCGGAACTGAAGGTAACGCAACCACTTGTCCTATGTTTCCTCCATATTTTGAAAGCTTCCTATATGCGCTTCGCCTCTTTGCTTGGCGAGTTCCACCTGTTTTTGGCGCTCTGAGAATCTTTCAATCTGCGCGTCGCTAAGCTTGTCGACACATTTAGGACACGAAATGCCAGGACGATAAGCAGCACTTTGTTTTTCTTCTGGCGATATGGGCATGCGACAGGCGTGGCACATATCATAGCTTCCAGGTTGTAAATTGGGTCCGACAGATACCCGTTCGTCAAAAACAAAACATTCGCCCTGCCATTTGCTGTTATCTTCCGAAACGGTTTCGAGATATTTTAATATACCGCCTTTGAGATGGAACACATTTTCGAAACCCTCTTGAAGCAAATAGCTGGTTGATTTTTCGCACCGTATGCCGCCTGTACAGAACATGGCGATATTTTTGGGTTTTTTCTCGTCGATCAGAGGCTTGAGTTTCTCTTCCACAAAATCTGCAAATTCGCGGAAGCTTGACGTTTCAGGATTTACAGCATTTTCAAATGTTCCTATTGAAACCTCATAATGATTGCGCGTGTCGATTACGAGCGTGTCAGGGTCATCAATCAGGGTGTTCCAGTCTGACGGGTCCACATATGTACCAACGGTATTTGTCGGGTCAACGGCGGGTTGACCGAGCGTGACGATTTCTTTTTTTAGTCGGACTTTCATCCGGTAAAAAGGTTGCTCTTCTGCAAAAGAGAATTTGAACTCCAGCGCGCCAATATTTGGTTCGCGCTCAAGCCTATTTAGAAAGCTGATGATAGCATCCCGGTTACCGGCAAGGGTGCCATTAATTCCTTCATGCGCCAGCAATAACGTACCTCGCACACCGGCTTTACGCGCGGCTGTTTGAAGAGGCGAACGTAGCGTCTCAAACTCTGGCAAGGACGTAAATTTATAGAGCGCAACAATCACGACAGGTCTGTCCGCAGGCGGGTGTGGGACTTTATCTGTTTCAGTCAGAGAAGGCGTTTTGTTCATAAGAGAAAAATGACGTTATTCACCATGAATTTCAAGTCTCAATGATTTTTGTATGACGAAAGTAAGATTCTCAAAAAAACACTTAAAAAAACACTGGCATAGGACTTGCAGAGTCGCTATACAAAGCGTGGTTTTTAAGCCGGTATAGCTCAGTTGGTAGAGCATCTGATTTGTAATCAGAGGGTCCGCGGTTCAAGTCCGTGTGCCGGCACCACTTTTCCCAATAAATTCTTTCAGCTGTGACGCGTCAAAAATGGTAAGACTGTTTTATGACTGATGTAATGGTTTTTACAGATTTGGACGGGTCGCTACTGGACCATGAAACCTATGCATTCGATGCCGCACTTCCTGCATTAGAGGCACTGGCAGGGGCAGAAATTCCGGTAAGTATCGTCAGCAGTAAAACCCGCGCTGAAATTATCCCGCTTGTTTCACAACTCAATTTGGAAGGCCCGATCATTGCCGAGAATGGGGCGGTCATCGCTTATCCTGAGGGCTTTGTAGATAGTGCTGGTCACATTGATGACATAAGGCAGGCTTTGGAGGCTCTGCCAGAGCGTCTTCGTGCCGACATTAAAGGCTTTGGTGATATGAGTATTGCGGAAATTTCGCAACTGACCGGGCTGGATGAAGCAACATCAGTCCTTGCCGCTGAGCGTGAGGCGAGTGAGCCTTTTGTATGGTCCGGTGAAGGAGTGCCAGATAAAGATTTATTTGCTGATAAAGGCTTTCACATTATACGCGGCGGGCGTTTTTATCATATTATTCCGGGCCGTGATAAAGCGGATGCCATCAGGCGCGTCACCACCCATATGGCTAAGCCCGATGCAAAAATATGGGCTTTGGGTGATGGGCCAAATGATTTGAGCATGTTGCTTGCGGCCACTAAAGGTGCTCTCATATATAATCCAAGCTTACAAGTGACGGCTCAACTACCAACAAAACACGCGCTTTATTTGACAAAACAAGCCGGGCCGAAGGGGTGGGCGGAAGCTATATTTACTTTTCTTGGCGAGAAGAAGACCTAAATAATATTAATAACGAAATGGACTTAAGCGATGGCTGATTTTTTTCAGAACGGTAGTATTACTACTCTCCACAACCTAACAAGACGTTCTGTTGACGATTTGGAGCGCGAACTTTCCGCCTACTCCCAGAAACGTTCTATTGGCCTCGTCCTTCCAAGTCTTTATTCTGAACTTGAGGGGCCTGCGCTCGAAAACATTGTTCAGGAGCTGATCAAAGTTCCTTATCTCAATCAAATTGTGATTGGGCTTGACCGAGCTGATGAAAAACAATTTGCCCATGCGAAAGAATATTTTTCCCGCCTTCCGCAGCAGCATGCCGTTTTATGGCATGATGGGCCGCGCCTGACAGCATTGGATAAAGAGCTTGCCGAGCTTGGGCTCGCGCCGACTGAGCCGGGAAAGGGACGAAATGTCTGGTATTGTTTCGGCTATATGCTGTCACTTCGTAATGTCGATGTCATCGGCTTACATGATTGCGATATTCTTACCTATAATCGAGAAATGCTGGCGCGGTTACTTTATCCGGTTGTACATCCAGTATTTCCTTATGTGTTTGCCAAAGGTTTTTATCCACGTATTAACGAACAAAAATTGGGGGGGCGAGTAACGCGCTTGCTCATCACCCCGCTCTTAGAAGCTTTACGCAAAGTCTGCGGTGAAAACGATTATTTGAGGTTTTTGGACAGCTTCCGTTATCCGCTTGCGGGCGAGTTCGCCATGCGAAGCCATGTGGTAAACGATATTCGCATCCCTTCTGATTGGGGACTTGAAATAGGTGTTCTTTCTGAAGTGCGGCGTAATTATTCAAATCGCGTGATTACGCAGGTTGATATTGCGGACCAGTATGACCACAAGCATCAGGAAATGTCTCCCGGAGATGTTTCCAAGGGCTTGTCGCGCATGAGCGTTGATATTAGTAAAGCAGTGTTTCGAAAGCTGGCAACAGATGGTGAAATTTTTTCGGCAGAGAAGTTCAGAACAATTAAAGCGACTTATTATCGTGAAGCTTTAGATCGTATTGATTGCTATTATAATGATGCCATGATGAATGATCTGACATTAGATCGGCATGCTGAAGAAGCAGCGGTTGAGCTATTTGCTCGTAATATTATGGTTGCCGGGGAAACCTATTTACAAAATCCAATGGAAACGCCGTTCCTGCCAAGTTGGAACCGTGTTAACGCTGCCAAGTCAGATTTTCTGTCGCGTTATGCCGAGGCCGTGAAACTCGATAATGCTTAGGGTATTTATCGAATTAACCTGAAATATTAGTAATCCAAATGCTCTGGTAAGGTGCCAAAGTCAGGACCTCGTCAGACGGGTCAACAATCTTATCGCTTAATAAATCTATCCATTGAGCTTGTTGATACAAATTCATATCACGCAAACTGAGAAGCTTTTCTTCGTGGGTAATATTGGTTACGACAAACAGCGATTGTTTGCGGTCTAGACTTTGCCGCCAGAAGCCAAACATGCCGGGCTTGAGGTGCAGCGTAAACTGGGTTGCGTCAGGGTGGAACGCCTTTTGCTTTTTTCTGATTTCTAAACGGTTTTTCAATTCATAAAAAATCTGAAATAGCGGTGAAGAGTCATCAGATAATGCTTTGTCAATATGTTCGCCTGACCATTGTGTTCTGTTCAGCGCACGGTTATGCCCCGCTTTAGCGGCAAGGGCTTCATCATTTTCTGAGGCCAGAAGACTTTGAATATAAAAAGCGGGTATGCCTTCTAGAGACATCATAATGGTTTGAGAGGCAATGAAACGGGCAACATGAAGATTATCCTCACCATGAACCGTCCCTTTTAATGCACTGAAGAGGGTGGTGTTCATTTCGTAAGGCACTTCCCGCCCTTCAAAACTGCGCATTGTTACACGCCCACCAAACCCCATAATTGTATCTATCATTTTGGAAATTTCGTCTTCCGGCAAGAGACCTTCAACTGGGCGAAGGCCAATGCCATCATGGGATGCTGAGAAATTAAACAATGTACACCCATCCTGGCTTGGTGGCATGGCCATCATCCAGCGCCTCAAATAAGTTGAACGTCCGGTGAGGAGTGCATGTACGAGTAAAGGTGGTAGGCTGAAATTGTAAATCACATGGGCTTCATTGCCATTGCCAAAATATTGAAGGTTTTCATGATTGGGCACATTGGTTTCAGTAATCAATAAAACCGTATCATCTAGATGGTCTACAAGTGTGCGTAAAAGTTTGATGATTTCATGGGTTTGGGGCAGATGAAGACAATTCGTGCCGATCTCTTTCCATAAAAAACCCACTGCATCAAGCCGAAATACACGAATGCCTTTGTTAATATAAAAGCGCAAAAGGGAAATAAATTCGCACAACAGGTCAGGGTTTGAAAAATCAAGATCGACTTGATCTGGACCGAATGTACACCAGACATGTTTCTCGCCGGATGTGGTTTCAAATGGAATAAGCAGAGGGGATGGGCGCGGGCGTATGACGAGAGATAAATCCTCATTCGGATCTGATGTTTTGATGTAATGCTGCCCAGGATTTTCATTTGATAAAAATTGTTTGAACCATTCATGGTTGGCAGAGGCATGATTGATAACCACATCGGACATTAGTCTATAATCCTCTGCGATGCCCTGAATATCTTCCCAATCGCCTAAATCATGGCGGACGGTTCGGTAATCGCTTACTGCAAAACCGTCATCCGACGTGAAGGGGAAATAGGGAAGAATATGGACGCCGGTGATGGCTTTTTCGAGATATTCACCGAGAAACTCGTGGATGTTTTGGAGTGGATGTTTTTCATCCGATAAAATCGTATCCCCATACGTAATGAGAAAGCTGTCATTCTCATCCCAAAATTCTCGGTCTGTTTTAGCTTCAGTGGTCGGGGAAATGTCAAAGCTTTCACATATTTTTTCAACCAGAGAAGATGAGTCCGATTGCGGATAAATAAACTCGATATGCTGGGAGAGTATATGTTTTAACACTTTAACTAAGCCCTGGAATTCTTATCATAGATAGCTGAAAATATAGTTTGAGTCCCGATAAATATGAAAATCAGCGTAATTTGGTAAATATTCCCAGATGCCCTTTGTCCAACTTTCATAATGGGCACAAAAATCAGCGACAGCGTCACGGTTTTCAAACTGCCAGATACCACTTTCACGCGCATTTTGCTGTTCTTGCGTCCAGCGACTATCTATAACCTGCTCAAAATCTTTTTGTCTTAATAATATGAGCGCATCTCGTGCGGACCAGATATCCTTATAGGCATCGGCTTGGTTCATAGCCCAACATTTCCAAATTCCATCAGGGTCGTGCTTACGTTCCCAATCTGTTGGGGGGTATTCGGCAATAAAGTTGGCCTCTGCACCAACACACCAGCCCTCAATAATAATCAAATTGGGGCGGCCTTCAAAAATAAGCCAGTCCTCTTCTGAAAGTCTATCGTCATGACTTTTGCTGAATCGCGGAATTGGAGTGTGTGAGGTATCATCAGCCTTACGGAGTGCTGCCAGCGTTTGGCGCATGAGTGTCAGGTCATGCGTACCGGGTACGCCGCGAGTAGCACATAGCGGATGGATGGTGTCGGCGAGCATTTGTCGCGTCGCTTTGCTGTGATAAAAATCATCCAGCGAGAGGGTGAGAGTTTTTTGACCTTTAGGGAGTAAAGCGTCCTCAAGGGCTTTGCACATGGTGGATTTGCCAGCCCCCTGACCGCCGGAAACAGCGAGCGTGTAAGGCGTATTTGAGATTTTATCATCTAGGAATGTAACTAGGTCTGATATTACATCTGCGAGCAACATATTGAGATTTACCCATATTTTCCGAGATGCGTAAAGGTTTATAGGATATCTGATAGTTAAAGAGTATGATTGTACTGATAAATAGCATTCCAATCATAGCATTCCAATCCGTGAAATCCTGTTGTAGTCTTTCCTTTCTGGAGGGGTCATGGAAAAAAATATCATCACAATTGACGATTTATCTGCGCCAGTTCTGACCGAAGCCGCGCAAGCTGCTATGGAAATGGTGGCGGACATGTCTATCGCGCTGAACCCCGATGACATTTTAACAGAAGCTAAAGACACGCTGTCGCTTGAAGATTTCGGAGATATGGAATTTATGCCCCGGCTTGCCTTACTGTGTGAGGAATGGGGGCAGGATAAGACAATTAATAATCTTGGGCTTCTGGGATTAAGAGGCAAGCTGGTGACCTTTGCCAAAAACCGTTTGCTGATACACGACTTACTGACTCGTCACCCCGAAATCCATGATGTTAAAATTGATGCTCCAATTATTGTGGCAGGGTTGCCGCGTTCAGGCACAACGCATTTGTTGAATCTTCTGGCGGCGGATAGCCGACTGCGCTCTCTGCCTTTATGGGAATCATATGAGCCAGTCCCGACACCCGGCGAGCAAACGGAGAAAAATGGTAAAGACCCTCGATATGAAAGATGTGACGCGCAATGGCAGGCCATGCAGCAAATTAGCCCGCTTATGGCGGCGATGCATCCAATGAATCCTGAACATATTCATGAGGAGCTTGAATTAATGGGGCCTGATTTTGCTTCCTATAATTTTGAGTGGCTGAGTACTTCACCCCGTTGGCGGGATTATTATTTCTCTGCCGACCAAACGCCGCATTATGAATATATGAAAACTGTTTTGAAAATTCTTACTTGGCAGGACGGCGATGCAAGCGGAACACAAACGCGCTGGGTGCTGAAATGCCCCCAACATCTTGAGCAATTACCGGTGCTGAAAAAAGTATTTCCTGACGCCATTATTCCGATTACGCATCGTGACCCGGTTTCGGTCATCCAATCCGCTGCAACGATGGTTGCATATGGGCGGCGTGCCATTCGCGACAGTATTGATGTGCCTGAGATAGGTCGTTATTGGGCGGATAGAATTTATAAATTACTTGAGGCGTGTGTTCGTGACCGTTCGCAAATTCCTGCGGCGCAGAGCGTGGATATTATGTTTCACGAATTTATGGCTGATACTTTTGAGACCCTTGAGATTATTTATGAAAAGGCTGGCTTGGTATTAACGGACAAGGCGCGCGGTGAATTGCAAGACTTTATGGATAATCATCCTCGTGGCAAATATGGGCAGATTGCTTATGACCTAAAACGCGATTTCGATATTGATCCGACTGCTTTACGTGAAAAATTTCAGTTCTATTTTGATGCGTTTCCGGTCAAATTTGAGTCATAATTTTTAAACCCCAACCGCGACATCCGATCATCTGCGTCAGCTCATTTTGTCTGCGACATCTCATTTTGTCTGCGACAGCTTTATGAATTGATATTTCTAGAATTCATGATTGATTAAACATATGCAACGTTTCTGTTTTCTGAAATCATTTTTCCTTACTGCCTGTTATATGGTTGCGCTTATTTTCTGGTTGCCAGACGAGGTTTTGGCTGATGAGGCACATGAAGAACTTATGCTTCAGCGCTTAATTGTGACCGGTAAGCGGAGTGAGTCCTTCAAGCAAAACATGCCCGGGAATATAAGTGTTATTAATGAGGATGAAACATTCGTCCATCCTGTTGAAGCACTTGCTGTTGTCCCGGGTGTGATGATGCATCGCGGAAGTGGGGTGGAGCATCTGACCTCAATTCGTTCTCCGGTACTTATCGGTGGGGCTGGCGCAGGATCATTTTTATTTATGGAAGATGGCATAGCGTTTCGCGCAGCGGGGTTTTCAAATGTGAATGCGCTGCTTGATGCTCACAATGAACATAGTGAACGACTTGAGGTCATTAGAGGCCCGGGCCCCGCCATGTATGGGTCTAACGCTGTTCATGGTCTGGTGAATTTCATTGCGCCATCGCCATATGACTCCACTTCCGATATTCAAGCGCGATTGGGGAGTTATGGTAGGTATCGTTTCACAACAAATATGAGCTTACGAAATGATAGTGACGAAAAAGTCTACAGACTAGGGGTCACTTTTTTGGGTGAAACTGAAGGGTATCGAACGGCTTCTGGGTTTGATCAGCAAAAACTCAAATTTCAATCTGGGTGGAAAGGCGGCGCCGATACAGATTATAGGTTGGTCATATCTGCTAATCATCTAGAGCAAGAAACCGCCGGCTACGCAACAAGTTACCGTGACAAGCAACTCGCTAAAATGAACACTGATGACAACGCATTTAGAAATGCTGAAAGTTTTAGGGCGGCTCTTTATGCGGAAAGAAAATTATCTGGCAACAGAACTTTACGCCTGACACCTTATATCCGTTATCACGATATGCGTTTTTTAATGCACTTTCTTGCCAGTGCTGACCCGGAAGAAACCAACCGTCACTATAGTGTCGGTGTTCAATCAGCGGTTACGCAAAAATTCGATGCCTCTAAATTTCTATCTGAGTTGGTTTATGGTCTTGATGTTGAAACCACTCAAGGAGAGCTGACGCAAATCCAAACACGCCCGGCGCAATTCGGGTTTTTGCCGGGCGTCCATTATGATTACACCGTCAAAGCAGAGACATTTGCAGGTTTTCTTCATGGTGAAATACCGATGGGTAAGACCGCCCTAATGACTATTGGCTTGCGCGGGGAGCATACAGCCTACGCATATAAAAACGAGACGAGCGATGGCGTTTTTGGACGTTTTTTCCGTCCAGCAGATAGAGATGATGATTTTCAAACGTGGTCGCCGAAGCTTGGCTGGGTGAATAAAATCGGGCAGCAAACTTTTTTTGCAAATCTTACACGTGGTCATCGTGCGCCCCAGACAACAGATTTATACCGCCTTCGTAACGGGCAGACACCTGAAACAATAAAAGCCGAACAGATTGACAGTTTTGAAATCGGGATGCGGGGTTTTATGAGGATGTCGGCGAGTTTGTTTAGTTATGAGATCTCAATTTATAAAATGCATAAGAAGCATTTTCATTTTCGTGACTCTAATAATGAAAATGTGAGTAATGGGAAAACCAGCCATGAGGGGCTTGAGCTTGAAGTGCAATTCAGCCCCACGCAAAACCTGACCCTGAGTTCTCAGCTAACATATGCTTTACATAGTTACGATTTTAGCCATACGCCTAACGGCATTGTTAAGGGAAGTGATATTGATACCGCGCCACGACGCCTCGGTAATGTCTTAGCAATTTGGACGCCGGATGATGTTTCTTCAGTAAAGCTCACTTGGCAACATATCGGCAAATATTATACTGACGAGCGAAACAATAATGATTATCCGGGTCATGATCTGGTTGATTTGACACTGGCGCGTGAGATTGCGGACGGGGCATTTTTAAGTCTGCGGGTAATGAATTTGTTTAATGAAAAATACGCCAAACGCGCAGATTTTGCTTTTGGCAATGCCCGTTACTTCCCCGGGGAACAGAGGCATTTTTCTGTGGGTCTAAAAAAGGTTTTTTAGGTCGCTGATAAACGACGCTTAAGCAGTCCATGTGATGGGTAAATTATCCATGCCCATCGTTGTGCCCCCATGAGCCGTAATTTTGCTTTCATCAGTGATTGAGAATGCTTCAACCCGCTTGGCAAATTCCTCCAACACAATTTTTACTTCCAGCTTGGCAAGATGCATGCCGATGCATTTATGTGGGCCGTCACCAAAAGCATGATGCATATTGCGCTCAACTTTCGAACGTTCAGGATTAAAATTATGCGGATCGGGGAAAGTTGCTGCATCACGGTCCGTTACGAATGATGGAACAACAATATTATCGCCTTGTTTGAAATGAACACCATGGAATTCGGTATCCGCTTCGCATATACGATTCAGATTGATGAAGGCGTGCATACGAAGGAGTTCATCGGTTGCTGTTTCCAGAAATTCTTTGTCAGCTTTAATTTTCTGATAAAGATCCTGATTGTGCGCAAGGTAATTGGCGATGAAGGTTAGCATGGCGGCAACTGTGTCCACCCCAGCAAGAAACAGTAAATAACAAATTGCATCCACCTCGTCGCGAGAAAGCCTTTCGCCTTCGACCTCTACATCAAGCAGCATACTCAACACATCATCGCGCGGATTGGTGACATGGTCTTCCGCCGCTTGGCTTAAATATTGAGCAATTTTTTGGCCATAATCGACACGCGCCTCGACAGTTTCAGCTCTGTAAAAACCGTTTTCCCATTCAAAAAACTGCGGTTGCATATGCTGGGGAAGGCCGAGCATTTCAAGAAACACACCTGTTGGAATGGGTTTGGCAATGTCCCAAAGAAAGTCAATTTCTGGCGATTGCAGTGCCTTATCAAGAACATTGATTGTGCGTTGGCGAATTTTGTCTTCCATCTTACTGATGATATTGGGCGCGAATACCGGGAGCAGGAGGCGACGGTAACGCGGGTGACTTTGCGGGTCACTTTCTAGTGGTATCAAGCGCGGGCGTTGTTCGTAATTAGCCGGCACACCAATTGGGAATGAACCATAAAGTTCAGGGTTGCTCAAAATTTCATGCCCCATTTCATAATTAGTGACAATCCAGTGCCCGCCATTATGAGGTGTGTAGAATATATCCCGCCCGTCATTGACGAGTGCATCTGTCATTCTTTGTTGCGGGTTGCGCATCATTTCTGGATCGGCAACCAAATCAAAATCACTTAGAAGGTTTTCAGGAACATCAGAAATTTGGGTCGGCATATTATCTCCAATTTTTTTTGACTCTATTTTTCAATTGATTTGAAACAACTTGGCAATTCAAAATTACTTTTCATTTTGCCAATTAAGAGTGCGCTATGTGAAGCTAAACACTAAAAAAGAATAACGCAAAATTTACCTGCCTTTTTCTGCAGGGTGTTTTTTAGAGCTATTTTGAGCTTGGCCACAAATTTTATTGTAACCAATTTGTCATTAATAGTGCTTGACCGGTTCAATTCGTGTTCGCATAGTGTTTTAGTGGCAATCTTTTGATTTGTTGTATTGTTTGTGAGGCGGTGGTTTTGCTCGTTTCATATTAGTTATCAGGATTTCATCAATAAGTCCTGTTTAGCGACTGTATAGGCTCAGTTCGGCACCTGGGAGGGGAACCGAATTTACAGTCGGAATTGTTGAGGAGTAGAGTAATGTCCGGTTTGTTGCCTGAACTAATGGAGGGAATGAAGGAGCTTCAGTCTCGTTCTGATTCGAATATCCCCGTTAGGAATCCTCAAAAACCCTCACGTAATTCCACTTCACGTAATACCGAAGAGACTATGAAGGAACTGCTTTTGAATATCAAAAGTCAGTTACCCTCTATTGATCATCCTTTAAGTGCTGCCGCCATTCATCATTTTGCTGAACCTGGAAAACTCATCCGTGGTCAAATCGCTCTTGCGGCAGGTGAGATGCTTGATTTAAATCGCGATATTGCCATGCAATGGGCGCTGAGTGTTGAATTTTTGCACAATGCATCTCTTGTGCATGACGATATTTGTGATGAAGACACCAGCCGACGTAACCGTGAGACTATCTGGAAAGCCTTTGGGCTTCAGCAGGCCATATGTCTCGGTGATT
The DNA here is from genome assembly GCA_938091085.1 of uncultured Alphaproteobacteria bacterium. GTDB lineage: Bacteria > Pseudomonadota > Alphaproteobacteria > RS24 > RS24 > Micropelagius. The sequence continues at coordinate 6,933 of CALKOC010000058.1, read as the reverse complement.
GGTTGGTCGCGCAATCTTTTCTGCATGCTGCAGAAGCAGACAGTCTGGCTTTTTCTTATACCGGGTCAAAAACAGCGAGCACGGCCTTGCTGGCAAAAGGCATGTCGGCGCTCTCAACGGGGCAAGCCTCAGAATTTGTATCTTCCAGCTATCCAAATTGGGCACATTACAGTCGGATTGTTTCTGGGAAAACCGGGCAACTGATTAGCATTCCTGTAGAGGGTATGTTTATGCTAGCCAGTTTGCACGAGGATTATCAACGCCTCGAAAATGTCTTTGGCAATCTCGGGCTTGCCTATCAAATTACAAATGACATCAAAAACCTGATGGGAACCGATGGCGCCGCACGACAGGGTGGAGATGTTTTGAGACAATCTCCTAACGCTGTCGTTATTCTTTTTAGGGACAGTCTGGTCAACGGATCCCGCAAGGAATTTGATGAAAAATTTATGCAAGGTTCAGTTTGCGCACATACAGATGAAAAATGGATGCGGGAACTTCTTATGACCGGCGGCAAGTTGGCGGCGGATAAAATAACATCCTTGCTGGCAGAGGTTGATAAAGATCTCACTGATTATACCTATGTCATGAAAAATGTTTTGTTACCCGTTACGGATTATCTCTCTGCCGCAAGCCAGAAGATTTATCACATTTCCTCAACCTCCAGCACATCCAGTTAGGTTAACCGCCCTATGAACGAACATCTTCCTAAGGCCCTAGTCATTGGATCTGGATTTGGTGGAATTGGAGCTGCGCTCAGATTACGCGCTCTTGGCTATCATGTGGACCTTGTGGAGCGCTTGGATAGCCTTGGCGGGCGTGCTCAAGTCTTTGAAAAAGACGGCTTCCGCCATGATGCCGGGCCAACTGTGATTACAGCACCCTTTATGTTTGAAGAGTTGTTTTCTCTCTTTGATGAAAATATCTCCGATCACTTGGAGTTTGTTCCCGTGTCGCCATGGTACAGATTTCACTTTCCCGATGGGTCGGATTTTGACTATGGGGATGATATGGCTGCATTTGAAGCAGGGATGGCTAAATACCGTGAGGCTGATATTGAGGGCTATCGCAGATTGCTCGAAGCATCACGGGAAATTTTTGAGGTTGGATTTGAGAAGCTTGCAGATCAACCTTTTTTGAAATTTACAGACATGTTGAAGCAAGTTCCCGAGCTTTTGAAATTGCGGAGTTATTTAACGGTTTCCCAGTTTGTGAAAAAATATATTACGCACCCTTATTTGCAGCAGGCTCTTTCTATTCATCCGTTATTGGTTGGCGGTAATCCCTATGACACAACGAGCATATATGCGCTGATACATTATTTAGAGCGTAAATGGGGTGTTCATTTTTGTATGGGAGGGACTGGTAAGCTGGTTTCCGAACTAGAAAAACTGATGCGGCGGCATGGCGTTGACATTCATACCGGTGCAGATGTTGAGGAAATTATTGTCAGTGGCAAAAAAGTTACCGGCATAAGATGTGTTGATGGTCGTCAGATGGACGCAGACCTTGTTGTTTGCAATGCTGACCCGCCGACGGTCTATCGTGAAATGATGCCTGTAGGCGGCAAGTCGTTCTTGCGCCCTAAAAAAATAATTCCAGAAGCATTAACCAAATATTCTATGGGTCTTTATGTTCTCTATTTTGGAACCACGCGCCAATATCCCGATGTGGCGCATCATACCATATGGCTCGGTGAACGGTTTAAAGGCTTGCTGAATGATATCTTCAACAAGCAAATTGCAACGGATGACTTTTCGCTTTATCTCCATCGCCCTACGGCAACTGATCCTTCTTTTGCGCCAGAGGGTTGTGACAGTTTTTATATTCTTTGCCCGGTGCCGAATTTGCAGGGCAATATTGACTGGGATATTTATGGTCCTGAATTGCGTGACCGAATTGTTAAAGCCCTTTCTGAGACAATCATGCCGGATCTTGAAAATCATGTAACTGCAGATTTCTGGATGCATCCGGGAGATTTTGCGAAACAATACCGCGCAACGCATGGAGCGGGTTTTTCTATTGCGCCGGTTTTCAGGCAATCAGCCTGGTTCAGGTATCACAATCAGGATCCCGATATAGGTAATCTTTATTTTGTTGGCGCGGGAACACATCCGGGTGCAGGTTTGCCCGGTGTTTTAAGTTCTGCAAAAGCTTTGGAGAAGATGATTCCCTCGCAATCTCATATTCAGACGCGAGACCGTATAACTGATTTTTTAGCGGAGGCGGGTGAATGAACGGACCGGCGTCTTTTTCTGAGAGTGAGATTTTTTTACCATATGAGGACTCTGCGGCAACGCTTGCTAAGCATGGTAAAACTTTTAACTGGGCGCGCCGTTTCTTGGGTAAAGAATATGGCGACAAGGCGGCGCAACTTTATGCGTTCTGTCGTTACCTTGATGATTTGGCGGATGACGGGTTAGCACATGGTCATAAGCGCATTGAGGACATGCAGAAAAAACTATCAGGAGCCGTTGTGCCTTCGGGGCAGATGGATGAGTTTGCAAGGTTTCTGGATTTTGCCAATGTAAATCATTTGTCCTTGCCGGCATTGAACGAATTGCTTGAAGGGCTGATGAGTGACAGAGAGCCTGCTGAATTACAAAGTGAAGCTGATTTGTTGTGCTATGCATATCGTGTTGCCGGAACGGTTGGGATTCTTATGAGTTCAGTTCTTGGGTGTTATGACGAAGATGCTTATGCCCATGCAATTGATTTAGGCATTGCTATGCAGCTGACTAATATTGCTCGCGATATTGCCGAGGATGCCCGAATGGGTCGGCGTTACATCCCTGCTGACTGGTGCGCAAATTTATCTGCAGCAGAAATCTGTAAGGCGGCGGCGGATGAGGCGGAAACTGAAATAAGCCATTTGGTGCAATTATCCCTTTATCGTTTATTGCGACTTGCAGATAAATATTACGATTCCGGCTTTCAGGGTTTGCCATATCTTCCGGCTCGAGCGCGAACAGCTATTGCAGTTGCTGGACGTGCTTATCAGGCGATTGGCCATCGCATGCGATCCAAAAATTTTCATAGCTGGTCCACCCGAGAGGTTACGGGGTCGGGTACAAAAATTATCGCAAGTTTCTCTGCCTTAATTGATGTAAGGTTTAGATATACAAAAAAAGTCAAACATTCATCTGAACATCATAAACATCTGATTGGTTTACCGCATGTCCGGTCGTCGCATTGCTAAACAAAGACGTCGAGCCGATGTTGGAATTATCGGTGGTGGGCTGGCAGGTTTAAGTCTCGCCTACCATCTTTCACAATTCCATGATCTCAAAATTCTGGTTGTTGATGACGGTATGCCGAAGCCCGATCATATATGGGGTTTCTGGGATAATGGAAGCCCGCATCTTTCATTGGCGCGCGAGCATGCGCTGTCGCAGTGGTGGCACTGGCAGATTGCTGAACCGAGCAATGCAAAAGTAATGCATGGGCAGGACTATCATTATTATGCCGTTTCATCCGCCACCTATATGAAAGCTTTGGCAGAAAAATGTGCCAGAGCTAATGTTAGATTTGTGAATGGCGCCGTGATGAAAACCTCTATCAATGAAGATTATTCACGCATGCTGATGAAAGATGAGCAGACAATTACTGCACATCATGTTTTTGATACTGTGAATTATATTGCGCCATATGATTGTATGAAGCAGCATTTTCTTGGCCAGCATATCAAAGTTTCCAAAAACACTTTTAACCCAGGTCAGGTAATGTTGATGGACTTTCGTGTGTCACAGCAAGACGGCATACATTTTATGTATGTTTTGCCCTTCACGGAAAAGAAAGCTTTTATCGAGTCGACTGTGTTTTCACGCAGTCCTCATGATCCAGACTGGTATAGGGAACAGATTGCACATTATATCAAGCGGTCTCTGCATCTAAAAGGCGAGCAGGTTACAGTGTTGAAAGAGGAAGAAGGGGTTCTGCCAATGTCGACAGTAAAGCCAAAGCAGAATGAAGGGTGCATCCCCTTTGGTTTGGCAGCTAATGCGATGCGTGCCTCTAGTTCTTATGCCTTTGCTCAGATAAGTCGACAGGCCTATGATTATGCGAAGCGCAAAACGCTGATTTGGGATTTACCTGAAGCGGGGGCTGATTTTTTTGAGCGGTGGATGGATGAAATTATGTTGGATGTGCTGAGCAAAAAACCTGAGTTGGCGCCAAAACTTTTTACCCGAATGGCTACGAAAGTTAAGGCGGATGATTTTGCCAGATTTATGAATGGCCGGTCAGGTTTTATGCCCAAACTAAAGACAATTAATGCCATGCCGTCTGGTCCGTTTTTGAAAAGTATTGTCAGATTTTAATGTTGCCAATGACGTTTATCGATTTGCTTCCAGTTTTATTTATTATGCTCATTGGATTACCGCACGGTGCAGGAGACGGTTTGCTCGCTTTCAAAAACTTTAAGCCCACGCCTAAAGGCTGGGTGGTTTTTGTAAGTTCATATCTTGCCATTGCCGCTATGGTTGTGGCGTTTTGGTATGTCTACCCCGTTCTAGGTTTATTGTTGTTTCTTATTCAGTCCTGCATCCATTTTGGGCTTGGCGATGTATCGGCCTCTGACCAAATCGCTAGAGGAACTCAATCGCAAAACCGCCTTCATCATTGGGCGAGAATTATTGCTATGGGTGGGGGGCCGGTTCTGCTTATTCCATTATTTCACCCTATTCCTGTAAATGATGTGTTTGTTCTGATGTCCGGACAGGCGGCCTCTTATCTTATAATCTACGTTATCTTTTTATTGCCTGTATGGTTGGCAGCTTTTGGTATTATGCTTTCCCATCTTCCCAAAACCGGTGGGAGGGAGACGGCTCTTTTGCTTCTTCTCGTCGGGCTGTATTTTATTCTCCCGCCACTGTGGTCGTTTGCGATTTACTTTTGCTGCGTCCATTCACTCAGACATTTTGTGGTTCTGAATAGCCAAATAGATGGTGGCTTAGTTAAATCGGGGCATCTCGGGCAAATTCTTCTGTTTTCAGCTCTGCCCATAGGGGTGATTTTTCTGTTTGCTCTGCAAGCGCAGGCACATTTTACTGAAGCGCTTACTGCGGGGCTGTTCATTGGTCTTGCTGCACTTACGGTCCCGCATATGGTGCTGGTTGATGGCTTACGAAAGCATCATAAATTTTCTATCTGACAATTTCGTATAGCGCGACGGCAGTGGCGGTAGCGACATTAAGCGTCGCAAAGCTAGAGGCATCAGTCGCAGTAAGGCGGACAAGTTGCGCGCAATTTTCTTTGGTAAGGCGTCTTAAGCCTTTACCCTCCGCGCCCATAACACAGGCAATTGGCTGGTCACGGGGTATATCACCTAGCCATTGTGTGCCTTCTTCATCAAGACCGCAGGTCAGATATCCGGCTTCCGCAAGGCTTTCCAGGCATCTGGCAAGATTAGCCACACGCACAAGGGGCATTTTTTCAAGTGCACCAGAAGCTGTTTTAGCTAAAGCACCACCAGATGCGGGACTATTATGACGCGTCATAATCAATCCTCCAGCACCGAAAACCGTGGCGGCACGGATAATTGCACCAATATTTCTTGGATCCGTCACTTGATCTAATACGATTATGGGCTTGCCACTGGCAGTAACTGTTTCGAGGCTAACTTCCGGGAGAGGGGAGGCATTGAGTAAAGCCCCTTGATGTACAGTCCCCGGTTTTAGTTTTTTATTGATTTGATCCGGTGAAGCCTCCTGAACATCCAGATTTGGTGGAATGTCTGTCTGTTGTCGGATTTCATTAAGTGCATTTTTCGTCGCCAATAGTTTTTGACATTTGCGGGCAGGGTTTTGTAGAGCCGCAATCACGGCATGCAAACCGTAAATTACGCTGTCATCCTCATGCGGCGTTTCTTTTCGCCCGGATTTATTGGATTTCCGGTTTTTGGTGCTGAATTTCGGGCTTGAGGAGGTTTTTTTCATCCGCCATTTATAGTTAATTTGAATCTTCTTGTATATGGCGCTGATTGTAGGAGGGATCAAAAGATATAAATATCTGTTTCCCCACGTTTTTCTCTATTTGAGGCTTGCACAAAGGTCTTTCTGCGCTTATAAGAAGCCGTTAAATGCTGTGAAGAATGTTTTGACTTGGAATTAACCGATGGGTACAGCCATTTGGTCATTCTGCGGTCAGGCAGGCTTTTGTGCATTTTTTTCGCTGAATGTAACAGGCTTCGTTTTCTCCATGAAACACCTGTTAGGTTTAGTTTGGACGGGAATCCCCACTAGGGGCCTGATACGCATAGGGTTTCAAAGACCTGGGGGTTCTCAAGGTCTGGAGGGATGCCCGAGTGGCTAAAGGGGACGGGCTGTAAACCCGTTGGCTATGCCTACGTTGGTTCGAATCCAACTCCCTCCACCACGCTAAAAGCACTTAGCAATTTATTGCTTAGTGCACGTGTATGAGGAATGACCCGGAAGGGGTGAGGCGGGTGTAGCTCAATGGTAGAGCAACAGCCTTCCAAGCTGAAGATGAGGGTTCGATTCCCTTCACCCGCTCCAATTCGCTCCTGATGGGGTGAGTGTCGGGCAATTTTGACGGTTAACCGGGTTACGACCCGCTAATGACGAGGAACGAAGATGTCGAAAGAGAAATTTGAGCGTACCAAGCCGCATTGCAACATTGGCACGATTGGTCACGTTGACCACGGTAAGACGACTTTGACAGCCGCGATTACGAAAGTATTGGCTGAAAAGGGTGGCGCAGAGTTTTCTGATTACGCTGACATTGATAAGGCGCCTGAAGAGAAAGAGCGCGGTATCACGATTTCGACGGCGCATGTCGAGTATGAGACAGATGCCCGTCACTATGCTCACGTTGATTGCCCCGGCCACGCTGACTATGTGAAGAACATGATTACGGGTGCGGCGCAAATGGACGGCGCGATTTTGGTTGTTAATGCAGCCGATGGCCCGATGC
>CALKOC010000057.1 GCA_938091085.1 uncultured Alphaproteobacteria bacterium | reverse complement strand
TGGCTATTACTTTGATAATCCCGGACAAATACTTGCCGTATGGGAAGGCGGTATGGCTTTTCACGGCGGCTTTCTGGGAATTACGATTGCGGCGCTACTCTATGCCCGTAAACGTAATATCAACCCATTAACACTGGGTGATTTAATCGCCGCAGCTGCGCCTATTGGATTATTTTTTGGGCGTATCGCCAATTTCATTAATAGTGAATTATGGGGACGACAGACCGAATTTGCGCTTGGCGTAGTTTTCCCTAATGGTGGGCCACTTCCGCGTCACCCCAGTCAACTTTATGAAGCTTTTTTGGAAGGGTTGTTGCTGTTTATCGTACTCGCTTATCTTTGTCGGCGGACTAATGCCCTTCAAAAACCTGGCCTTATTTTTGGTATTTTTATCGCAGGTTATGGCGTGTCCCGCATGATTATAGAACAATTTTTCCGCGAACCTGATGCCCATATCGGGTATCTCGTCGGTGGCACGACTATGGGGTTTTGGTTATCTGTCCCCATGTTAATAGCGGGATTATCTTTCATTTATCTGGCAAACGAGAAAAAACCGTAAATCCGAAATAATGAATGAGCTAAAGCAAATTATCATCGAAGAAATTCTTGCCAATGGACCGATGCCGCTTGAAAATTATATGGCGCGCGCATTGGGAGACCCTGTCCACGGATACTACGTAAAACAAGATCCATTCGGCAAAAATGGAGATTTTGTTACTGCTCCTGAAGTCAGTCAGGTCTTTGGTGAGTTGCTCGGCTTGTGGGGGCTTGATTACTGGATGAAGTCAGGCCCGTGGACGGCGTTTAATCTTGTAGAACTCGGCCCAGGGCGCGGCACGTTGATGCGCGATATCGCTCATTCAGTTAAAATGCACCCTGCATATCTTCAATCTGCTCACCTTCATTTTCTTGAAACCAGTCCTGTATTGCAAGAAATGCAGAAGCAAACTCTTTCTAAGGTTTTAGGCAATAACACCCCATGTGATTGGCATAATAATATCAATGATTTGCTTAGAGCCTGTCATGGCATGCCAGTAATTATTTATGCCAATGAGTTTTTTGATGCCCTTCCTATCCGACAATTTGTTCAAGAAAATGATATGTGGAAACTGAAGTGTGTTGACGTCAAAGACAGTGAACTTGTACCCGTGACAATTACGGATATTTCACTCACGGACAATTTGCCGGCAGCGCAAAACTTTAAACATGGTGATATTCTAGAAACCTCTCCACAAGCAGAGTCCGTTATGACACAACTCGCCAATTATGTTGCTGATAATGGTGGTGCGCTTTTAATGGTTGATTATGGCTACACCCAAAATCAACTAGGCGACACATTTCAAGCACTTTCCGACCACCAAGCTGTCTCTCCCTATAAAAGCCCGGGAAATGCAGACCTCACCGCACACGTAAATTTCAAACGCCTGGCTGAGATTGCAGAGAATTCTTCCTGTAGGAGTTCAGGCCCTGCTTCGCAAAGAAACTTTCTTTTATCTCTGGGTTTGGAACAACGTTTTGAAAGTTTGAGTCTGAACGCCTCTAGCCAACAGAAAATAGATTTACTTGCAGCGCGTAATCGTCTTATCGGCATGGATCAAATGGGTATACTTTTTAATGTTCTTTCAATTACAAAAGCAGACGAAGCATTACCTGCAGGGTTTGAAGAAATAACGAGGGACGTTAGATGACAGCCCCACCTTTTCAAATTGACCCGCTTTTAGCACCAACTGCACATGGTTTCTTTGGACGCCAAGGCGGTGTCTCTGACGGTTTGTATAAAAGCTTAAATATCGGTTTCGGTTCAAATGATAAAACGGAGAATATCCTTATTAACCGTGAAAAAGTTGCCTCATGCCTGAATGCAAAAAATTTGGTAACAGGATACCAAACGCACAGCAATAAAGTCGCCGAGGTATTAACCCCCGACGACAAACCGGAAGCTGATGCGCTTTTCACAAAAGAAAAAGGGATAGCATTAGGCGTATTATCTGCTGACTGCGTACCGGTTCTCATCTGCGGGAGTATCGGCGGTGATGAGGTCAATATTATCGCTACAGCCCATGCAGGCTGGAAAGGCGCAACCGCCGGTATCATCGAAAACCTTGTTACCGCTCTTAAAATAGAGCAGGTCCAACCCGATAGCCTTAAAGCCGTCATTGGCCCTGCTATATCCCAAACGGCTTACCAGGTGGGTCTTGATGTTTATGAAAAGGTCATTGCAGCAGACCCATTGGCAAAAGAATTATTTTTACCAGAAGCGAAATCTGGGAAATTTTTGTTCAATCTGCCCGCCTTTGTTCAGTCCAGAATCAAAGCCACTGGCATTAGGCATATCGCACACCTTGATAACTGCACTTATTTAAATCCAGATGAATATTTTTCTTATCGTCGTGCAACACATGAAGAAGAATCTGATTATGGTCGTCACGTATCTGCTATTGCCCTGACTTAGTTTTATTTTAGAAAAAATTATTGAATTTCAAAAAAATGGGGTTACGCAGGTCGCCCTGCTTTGTTACAAAAAAGCGTCAAAGGACCCTATGGGAAGAAGCCATGAAATTAGTCGCCGGAAACAGTAACCGTCCACTCGCTGAAGCAATCGCGAAATATCTCAATATACCTCTGACAAAATCAGACATAAGACGTTTTGCTGATGAAGAAGTTTTTGTAGAGATGCAGGAAAATGTTCGAGGTGAAGATGTTTTCATCATTCAATCCACCTCCTTTCCCGCTAATGACAATCTTATGGAATTATTAATTACCATAGATGCCCTAAGGCGCTCCTCTGCGCGTCGCATTACCGCTGTAATCCCCTATTTTGGTTATGCACGGCAAGACAGAAAGCCTGGCCCTCGGACACCTATTTCAGCCAAGCTTGTCGCCAATCTTATCGAAGCTGCCGGAGCGGACCGTGTGCTAACGCTTGACTTACATGCAGGTCAAATACAAGGATTTTTCGACATCCCAACAGATAACCTCTTTGGTGCCCCAGTTTTTGTTGACGATATTAAATCCCGATTTAATGGGGATGATTTGATGGTGGTTTCACCTGATGTCGGCGGGGTTGTTCGCACCCGTGCATTGGGTAAGCGCATCAATGCCGATTTGGCGATTGTCGATAAAAGGCGGGAAAGAGCCGGAGAGTCTGAAGTCATGAACATTATTGGCGATGTGAGCGGGCGTAAGTGCCTCCTCGTCGATGATATTGTTGATAGTGCTGGAACTTTGTGTAATGCAGCAGCTGCGCTAATGGAAAATGGTGCCTCAAGCGTATCAGCTTACGTGACCCATGGCGTGCTATCAGGCATAGCAACTGACCGTGTGAATAATTCTGTTATGGAAAAATTATTGATTACTGACTCTATTCAGCCATCCGAGGAAGTGATTAATAGCGATAAGTTTTCGGTTATCACAATCGCACCGCTTATTGGCGAGGCCATGCTGAGAACAACTGAAGAGCGCTCTGTCTCTAGCCTATTCGATTAAAAAAACCCGCCGAAGCGGGTTAATTTAAGAAAATCTAATTTCTAGAATAATATTCGACCACCAGGTTCGGCTCCATCTGAACCGGATATGGGACATCCGCCAGCTGTGGAACACGAGTAATACTCGCAACCATTTTATTATGATCAACCTCAAGATAATCAGGTGTATCGCGTTCTGGGCTTTGTACAGCCTCTAAAACAAGCGCAATATTTTTAGATTTATCACGAACCTGAACGACATCGCCGGGCTTAATACGTGCACTTGGGATATTACAACGACGCCCATTAACCAACACATGACCATGATTAACGAATTGGCGAGCGGCGAAAACGGTTGGAACGAATTTGGCGCGATAAATAATCGCATCCAGACGTTGCTCAAGAAGACCAACAAGGTTCTCACTTGTATCGCCCTTAAGCCGTGAGGCTTCAGCGTAAATACCACGAAACTGTTTTTCGGTAATGTTGCCGTAATGGCCTTTCAGCTTTTGCTTTGCGCGTAGCTGAAGACCAAAGTCAGATAGTTTACCACGACGATTTTGTCCATGCTGTCCAGGACCATAATCACGTCTGTTAACTGGGCTCTTGGGGCGACCCCAAATGTTCTCGCCCATGCGGCGGTCAATTTTATATTTAGCACTAATCCGCTTGCTCATGCGGGATAATCCTTTGCGTCGTCAAACCGGTTTCAGAAAATAAAGAAGGAAGATAGTCTTCCTTATTGAGCGCGGAGTATAGCCAGCTTCACAGAACTGTCAAACCTTAAGGTTTGATTTTAGTGAATTTTTTTATCTTTCATTTTTTGTCTCCTGGATCGGGATCTCCACGAGAAATTGCAAGCACTCTCGCTTTCATTTCACTGTCTCTTGCGCCCCGAGGCCAACGTAATAGGGCATTTATCATACCCCTGAAAGTCCGAATATCTTGTTCTGTCATTTTTGTTCGCATAAGCATATTTCGAATATTGCGGGCCATTGCAGGTTTTTTTTCAGGCGGAGAGAGAAATCCTGCCTCATCTAGTGCATTTTCGAGGTGCATGAACATACCAGACAGTTCTCCACGGTTAGCAGGTCGCGTCTCGGGCATCAACAAAACCTCTTCAGGTGTATTATCCTTATAACCTGACCATACATAAGACATCAGCAACACCGCTTGTGCGAGATTAAGGGATGAGAAATCCGGATTGAGCGGGACAGTGCATATAGCATCACATAAGGTGATATCATCATTATCGAGACCCGTTCTCTCAGGACCAAACATCAAACCACTTTGAACACTTTCAGAAGCATGAGAATGGATCATTTGAGCAGTCTTTTCAGGTGTCAAAACAGTCTTTACCATATCGCGGCTTCGGGCCGTCGTTGCCACTACAAATCCAAGATCAGCAATTGCCTCGGCTGTGGTCGTAAATGTTTTTCTGTTCTCGACTACTTTATCAGCTCCTGCGGAGGCCTTAATAGCTCTTTCCACATCCCAGCCCTTACGAGGATTGACCACACGCAAATCCTCAAGCCCAAAATTGAGCATTGCGCGTGCAACGGTACCGATATTTTCACCCAGCTGAGGGCCTATTAAAATAACTGCAGGCTTCATAAAAATTCCGATTTTTCTCTCATACAGGTAATAATGCGTCTCTTAAGATTAATTTTATGAATATTTTGCCACCTGAGACAAAATACCTCTCAAATAAATCAATGCAGGTCTTTAATCAAACCCAAACCTCTGCTATGCCTTTGCTAAATTCACAAGGCATTGAGGGTTAACTATGTCAAAAATCAAGGTTGAAAATCCTGTCATTGAGATTGATGGGGATGAAATGACCAGAATTATCTGGCAGCTCATTAAGGATAAACTTATCTTACCATATCTCGATATAGACCTTAAATATTACGATCTGTCAGTTCAGGTGCGTGATGATACAAATGACCAAATTACAATTGATGCGGCTGAAGCTATCAAAGAGCATGGTGTCGGCGTTAAATGCGCAACAATCACGCCTGATGAGGCCCGTGTAGAAGAATTTGATCTCAAAGAAATGTGGCGCTCACCTAATGGCACTATCAGAAACATTCTAGGCGGTACAGTTTTCAGAGAACCTATTATTTGTAAAAATGTTCCACGCCTTGTACCGGGCTGGACAGACCCGATTGTTATTGGTCGTCACGCATTTGGTGACCAGTACCGCGCAACCGATTTTGTTGTCCCCGGCAAAGGGAAACTTAAAATCAGTTGGGAGGCTGAAGACGGCAGCGAGAAAATCGAGAGAGATGTGTTTGACTTCCCTGGCGGGGGCATTGCGATGGCAATGTATAATCTTGACGACTCAATCCGTGATTTTGCGCGCGCCAGCATGAATTATGGCTTGAATAGAAACTGGCCGGTCTATCTCTCCACAAAAAACACAATCCTGAAGGCCTATGACGGACGCTTTAAAGATCTCTTTCAGGAAGTTTTTGACACTGAGTTCAAGGATAAATTTGAAGCTAACGGCATCACTTACGAACATCGACTAATCGATGACATGGTCGCCGCGGCACTTAAGTGGAGCGGGAAATTTGTCTGGGCATGTAAAAATTATGATGGTGATGTGCAATCTGACACAGTCGCTCAGGGCTTTGGGTCTCTTGGTTTAATGACGTCTACGCTGCTAACCCCAAATGGTAAGATAATGGAAGCTGAAGCAGCACACGGAACAGTAACACGACATTTCCGAGCGCATGAACGCGGTGAAGAAACCTCAACAAACTCTATTGCATCAATCTTTGCTTGGACACGCGGTCTCATTAAACGTGGTGAAATTGACGGCAATGACGCGTTAGTGTCTTTTGCTCAGACGCTCGAAAAAGTCTGTGTCAGCACTGTTGAAAGTGGTCATATGACAAAAGACTTGGCGTTACTTGTCGGGCCTCAGCAAAATTGGCTCAGCACGACAGCGTTTTTGGATAAAATTGACAGTAATTTACAAAAAGCGCTTAGCTAAAACCTTTAAAAAAATCGTACACGAGTTTTTTAAAGACTTGCTTTGATGGCGTCTAAAGCTTCAGGTGCAGCGTGGGTATTAGAGCCACCTGCTTGAGCCATATCAGCGCGGCCGCCACCGCCTTTACCGCCAAGTTTTTCAGCACCTAAACGAACCATAGCTACCGCATCAAACCTCTCGGTCAGGTCTTTAGTAACGCCCACAGCGATACCAACCTTGCCCTCGTCTATGCCAATAAACACAACTATACCACTATCGATTTGTTTCTTGCCGTCATCAACGAGACCGCGAAGTTCTTTTGCCGGAAGTCCTTGCACGATTTTACCAAGAAATTTTGTCCCATTGATTTCTGAAACCTCATCTTGAGTATCGTTACTTGACGATTGACCACCACCAAGCGCCAATGCTTTTTTAGCTTCGGCTAGTTCACGTTCAAGACGCTTTTTCTCATCAAGCAAGCCGGCAATTCGACTTGGCAAATCTTTCTGACCAGCTTTAACAATTCCGGCAATATCCCCAAGCACCGCTTCTTGTTCCTTCAAATAGTGCCGTGCAGAATGACCTGTCATTGCTTCGATACGCCTTACACCTGAAGCAACTGCAGTTTCCTGTGTAATAGCGAAGAGACCAATATCACCTAAACGATGCACATGAGTGCCGCCGCATAGCTCAACTGAATAATGACCACCACGACTGTCGGCATCAGCATCCTCGCCCATAGCAAGAACACGAACCTCATCGCCGTATTTTTCTCCGAACAACGCCAATGCCCCCGCTTCAATCGCTTCATCAGGCGTCATAAGTCGAGTGCTAACCTGATGATTGGAAAGAATGACAGCATTCACAATATCTTCAGCTTGTTTAATCTGTTCAACAGTCATCGATTTGGGATGGCTAAAATCAAACCGCAAGTAACCCGCCTCGACCAGTGAGCCTTTTTGCGTGACGTGATCCCCAAGAACCCGCCTTAAGGCTTCATGTAGCAAATGCGTAGCAGAATGATTTGAACGTATTTTTGTTCGTCGGCTATCATCAATGGTAAGGTTTACAATGTCACCAACGGCAAGTTCCCCAGACTGAACTTCACCAATATGCACATGCATGTCGCCAAGTTTCTTAAGGGTATTGGTAACAACCATAGTTGCAGAATTTTCAGATTTAAGAGTACCTTGATCACCAGCCTGCCCGCCACTTTCTGCATAAAAAGGGGTTTGATTAACTATGATTGAAGCCTCTTGTCCGGCACTAACTTTATCAGTCGGCTGCCCGTCCATAACAATAGCAGATATTTTTGCCTCGGCTTTTGTCCCTTGATAACCGACGAATTCTGTCATGCCGATATCCTGGCGAATATCGAACCAGATTGTTTCAGTTGCGGTTTGCCCCGAACCCGTCCAGTTGGCGCGTGCTTCCGCACGCTGCTTTTCCATGGCTGTTTCAAAACCTTCTTCATCAACACTTAGTCCACGCTCGCGCAATGCATCTTGTGTTAAATCAAGGGGAAAGCCGTAAGTATCGTAAAGTTTAAAAGCAATATCGCCGGGCAAAATTTTACCATTTAAATCTTCAAGTGCATCATCAAGTAATTTTAAGCCACGGGTCAGAGTCTCTCTAAAACGCTCTTCCTCATGCTTAAGTGTTTCCGTGATCAGCGCACCGGCACGCTCCAACTCAGGGTAAGCAACCGCCATCTGATTTTTAAGTGCAGGCAGCAATCTCCACATATGCGGTTCTTTGGTACCAAGCAAATGAGCATGGCGCATGGCGCGACGCATAATACGGCGTAAAACATAACCACGCCCTTCATTAGATGGCAAAACACCATCCGCAATCAAAAAAGCCGCACTTCGTAAATGATCGGCAATAACCCTATGACTGACCCTATGAGTGCCATTTGCGGCCTGATTGCTAAATTCTGCCGATGCAGCAATGAGGTGTTGCATCAAATCTGTATCGTAATTGTCATGCTTACCTTGCAGCAAAGCACCAATACGCTCTAGCCCCATACCCGTATCGATAGACGGCTTCGGTAAGTCTGTTCGCGTACCATCGGCATGTTGCTCAAATTGCATGAACACCAGATTCCAAATTTCAATAAATCTGTCACCGTCTTCATCTGGGCTACCGGGTGGTCCACCAGCAATATCCGGCCCATGATCATAGAAAATTTCCGAACACGGCCCACAAGGCCCAGTATCTCCCATTGACCAAAAATTATCGGATGTAGCGATTGGAATAATCCTGTCATCACCTAAACCTGCAATTTTTTTCCAAAGTATTTTAGCTTCTTCATCTTCGGCATATACTGTGACCAGCAACTTTTCTTCAGATATTTGCAGTTCTTTAGTCAAAAACTGCCAAGCGTAATTAATTGCTTCTTCCTTGAAATAATCACCGAATGAAAAATTACCAAGCATTTCAAAGAAAGTGTGATGACGCGCCGTATAGCCAACATTATCGAGGTCATTATGTTTTCCCCCCGCACGCACACATTTTTGAGAGGTTACAACACGTTGATGCGGTGAAGTTTCTTGACCAGTAAAAAAATTCTTAAAAGGCACCATGCCGGCATTGGTAAAAAGCAATGTCGGATCGTTTAAAGGCACAAGTGGGCTGGATGCCAGAGCCTTATGCTCTTGCGCCTCAAAATATTTAATAAAAGATGAACGGATATCCGCCAAGCCAAGTGACATATTATTCTCCCACTAAGTTTGTAACGAGCCTTCCCCGATATGCCAAGCCCTCTCCGAACGAAAGAGGCAAAATTACAGTAATAATAAAAAAAATCCCGGATATTGAATCCGGGATTTTAAAATTGTTAACCGTTAGATTAGTTACTAGCTAGCTGCTTCTTCAAGTTCATCATCACCTGCATCATAATCATCTTCAGGTTTGAGGGGCTCAACACGAACAAGACCAGCATCGGCACGGACTTTTTCTTCAATTTCTGCAGCAATTTCTGGGTTGTCTTTAAGGAACTGACGTGCATTTTCCTTACCTTGACCAATACGCTGATCACCATAGCTGTACCAACTACCGGATTTATCAACGACTTCGGCTTTCACCCCAAGATCAATCAACTCGCCTGTTTTCGAGATACCTTCGCCATACATAATGTCAAACTCAACGACACGGAAAGGCGGGGCAACTTTGTTTTTAACAACTTTGACACGTGTCTGATTACCGACCACTTCTTCGCGGTCCTTAATTGCGCCGATACGACGGATATCCAGACGACACGAAGCATAGAATTTGAGGGCGTTACCGCCAGTAGTCGTTTCCGGGCTACCAAACATAACCCCGATTTTCATCCGAATCTGGTTGATAAATATAACCATCGTATTTGATTTTGATATGGATGCCGTCAATTTACGTAAGGCCTGACTCATCAAACGAGCTTGAAGACCAGGCAAACTATCGCCCATATCGCCTTCAAGTTCAGCGCGGGGAGTTAAGGCAGCCACAGAATCAATAACCAATACATCAATCGCGCCGGATCTAACCAGCGTATCCGCTATTTCTAGTGCTTGTTCACCATTATCAGGCTGTGAAATTAGCAATTCTTCTACATCTGCCCCCAGCTTACTTGCATAAATTGGATCGAGCGCGTGTTCGGCATCAATAAAGGCGCAAACACCGCCTCTTTTCTGTGCTTCAGCAACTGTATGCAAGGCAAGAGTTGTTTTACCGGAGCTTTCCGGCCCGTAAATCTCGACAATCCGGCCTTGCGGCAGACCACCAATACCGAGAGCGATATCAAGCCCTAAAGAGCCAGTCGGAATTGAGCCAATTTCTACAATATTTTTTGGGTCGCCCAGTTTCATCACTGAGCCTTTGCCATAATTTCGTTCAATCTGGCCTAACGCGGCTTCAAGAGCTTTTTTTCTGTCGCCTTTTTCATCCATGAGGTTCACCAAGTTTGAGGACATTGTAATCTCCTTATTTCACACCCCTCCTAAAGGAGCAATTAGCTTATTTGTACCTATTTTGTTCTTTTTGGCAACAAAAATTTTAACTCATTGTTTTTATTTATATAATAGGATTATGTTCTCACTTTATTCACACAGGAAAGTGAGTTTTTTAAGGTGAACAAACACCTGTTCAGAGAATCGGTTGAGCAGAAAAGAAGAGCTAGTCGTCGCGGAAAACACGCTCACGTTTTTCATGTCTTTCTTGCGCTTCGACGCTCAATGTCGCTATTGGGCGGGCATCTAGGCGTTTAAGACTAATAGGATCACCCGTTTCCTCACAATAACCATAGGTTTGGTCATCCAGACGGCCTAGCGCGGCATCAATCTTATTGATTAGTTTGCGCTGGCGATCCCGTGTTCTTAATTCTAGTGTTTTTTCAGACTCAGACGCTGCGCGGTCAGTTACATCAGGCAGATTAAGATTGCCCTCTTGCAATGAAGAGACAGTTTCTCGTGTTTCCCGAATGATTTCTTCTTTCCAAGTCACGAGCTTACGCCGGAAATATTCCCTTTGACGGGCATTCATAAAGGGTTCGCTATCACTGGGCGCATAATCTTTAGGTAAACGCGTTGCCATGAACGATATTCTCCTGCACCATTTTGTGTCAGGCGGAATATATTCAGTTCCTGCTTAAATACAAGTCCGACAATGAAAGCATTTTTGATTTTTTGCAGTTTTTCCCATAAAAACAGCATGCGTTAAAATGTCCGTTATGAACATTCTGTTCTTGCCTGCAAGCCGTTAATTGGTGTTAAGTCAGGTTTTTTAAGGCTAATAAGGGATTCTGTGATGTCCGGAAAATTCGAAGGTACTCAAAATTATATAGCAACAGAGGATTTACGGATTGCGGTAAATGCCGCCCTCACATTGGAAAGACCTCTGCTTGTTAAAGGTGAGCCCGGGACGGGTAAAACTGTTCTGGCCGAAGAAGTCGCCAAAGCCTTGGGCCTTGAACTTCTGACCTGGCATATCAAATCCACCACAAAAGCGCATCAAGGGCTTTATGAATATGATGCCATCACACGCCTGCGAGACAGTCAGCTTGGTGATGAGCGCGTTAAAGACATTAAAAATTATATAAATCGCGGCAAACTCTGGGAGGCTTTTGCCTATGAAGGGCGCGTGGTTCTGCTGATTGATGAGATTGATAAGGCCGATATTGAGTTCCCCAATGACTTGCTCCAAGAACTCGACCGCATGGAATTTTTTGTTTACGAGACCGGTGAAACCATCAAGGCCGAGACGCGCCCGCTGGTTATCATCACCTCTAATAACGAAAAAGAATTGCCGGATGCCTTTTTGCGTCGTTGCTTCTTCCATTATATCGCCTTCCCCGATCACGAGACGATGACAGAAATCGTCAAGGTTCACTTCCCGGATTTGAAATCCCGACTGGTCAAAGAGGCGCTGTCTGTTTTTTATGAAGTGCGCGAAGTTCCGGGGCTGAAAAAAAAGCCATCAACATCTGAATTGCTGGACTGGCTGAAGCTTCTGATGAATGAAGATATTGACGAAACCACATTGCGCGAGCGTGACCCGAATAAACTTATTCCGCCGTTGCATGGGGCATTGCTCAAAAACGAACAAGACGTTCAGCTATTTGAAAAGCTCGCTTTTCTCGCCCGCCGTGAAAGAAATTAGTCGTTAAGATATGTTTGTTGATTTCTTCCATGATCTGAAAAGCAATGGCGTGCCTGTTAGCCTGCGCGAATATCTGAGCTTGCTGGAAGCTCTGGATCGTGACGTCATCAACCGCGACATTGAGGAGTTTTATTATCTCTCCCGCGCCGCTTTGGTGAAGGATGAGAAGAACCTTGATAAGTTCGATGTTGTCTTCGGCAAAACCTTCAAAGGTCTACAGGCGTTATCAGAGTCCGAAATCGCTGAAATCCCAACGGAGTGGCTGCAATCTCTCACTGAGAATTTTCTGACTGAAGAAGAAAAAGCTGCGGTGGAAGCACTTGGCGGCTGGGAAAAAATCATGGAGGAGCTGCAAAAGCGGCTTGAAGAACAAAAAGAACGCCATGAAGGCGGCAATAAATGGATTGGCACGGGTGGCACGTCGCCTTTTGGTGCCGATGGCTATAACCCCGAAGGCATTCGCATCGGCCAAGAAAAAGGTCGCCATGGACGGGCCGTAAAGGTTTGGGATAAGCGCGATTATAAAAACCTCGACGGCGATGTTGAGATTGGCACGCGCAATATCAAAGTTGCCCTGCGGCGGCTGCGCCGTTTTGCCCGCGACGGTGTGCCGGACAAGCTCGATCTGGACGGCACGATTAAATCCACCGCTAATGCTGGTTATCTGGACATTAAGCTGGAGGCCGAGCGCCGCAACAAAATCAACGTGCTGTTGTTTTTCGATGTTGGCGGCTCAATGGATCCGCATATCAAGCTGTGCGAGGAGCTGTTCTCAGCCGCGCGCTCGGAATTTAAAACCATGGAGCATTTTTATTTTCACAACTGCCTTTATGAGGGAGTGTGGAAAGACAATGCCCGCCGCCATACCGACAAAATGCCGACTTGGGATGTGCTGCATAAATATCCGGCGGACTATAAGATTATTTTTGTCGGAGATGCATCCATGTCGCCCTATGAGATTGTGCATGCGGGCGCGTCGGTGGAGCATTGGAATGAAGAAGCCGGTGGCGTGTGGCTGCAACGTGTGGTGGATATTTACACCAGCGCGGTGTGGCTCAACCCGACACCCGAACGCTTCTGGACGCATAGCGGCTCAACTGATCTCATCAAGCGGATTTTCAATGACCGCATGTTCCCTCTGACGCTGGACGGCCTCGACGCCGCCATGCGCGAACTGAGCAGGTAAAAAACTCTAATCAATATCTACACCTAGTCTTCGAACACGAATTCTATTGATTGCACTATTGTGTTCTTTCGCAATTTTTTTCAACGCTAAAGTTGCATTTTCACTTATTTTAGACAAAATAGGTTCTGGAGAAGATGTTTCCGCCATTCTCAAACACTGCGATATACATTTCTGTAAATCTTCCCCTCGCCATTCGTCTGATTTAAAAAGTTTATAAAATTCTTCTACCGTTAGTTGCTCTAACCTATCTAAATCTTGATCATTCCAACCAGAGGCCTCATAAATTTTCAATAATATTTCTTTTATAGACCTGTCATCCACATTTTTTGACAAATAAATTCTTTTAAATTCAGAAATCACATATTCACTAGCATCTGATTTCCTCTTAAAGATTTCTGGTGCAAAAAAACTCGGTTCTCTTTTTTCCTCTGCCAAACGTAAAAGCTCTTCTATCTTTTCCCTTTCTCCCAATTCATCTATTAACCAAAAAATATTTAGTAACTCACCAGAAGTTATTGACTCTAAA
>CALKOC010000056.1 GCA_938091085.1 uncultured Alphaproteobacteria bacterium | reverse complement strand
GCAACCATCCAGCATTTGCCAATTCTTCCTGACACTATGTCTACTCCAGATGGTTTCTTTGAAGTTTTGGATCAAAATGTTCGAAATTCCGTTCCGCCCCCTAAGGCTTTGGTTTTGAACTTCCCAGGAAATCCAACGGCTGAAGTAGTTGATCTAGATTTTTACAAAGAAGTTGTAAGTTATTGTAAGAAATACGATATCTTGATTCTTTCAGACCTTGCTTATGCTGAGATTTATTATGACTCCAATAACCCGCCGCCCTCAATTTTGCAGGTAGAGGGAGCGAAAGATATCGCTGTCGAATTTACATCTCTCTCCAAAACTTACTCCATGCCGGGTTGGCGCATGGGCTTTGCGGTTGGCAATGAACGCCTTATTGGAGCGCTGACACGAATTAAATCATATCTTGATTATGGTGCTTTCACCCCTATTCAGGTGGCAGCATCTGCCGCGCTTGATAGCCCTGATAGCGTTATTCAAGAAATTCGCGATGTTTATAAGCATCGCAGAGATGTTCTCATTGACGCTTTTGATAGGGTCGGGTGGCATGTTCCCGCGCCTGAAGCAACTATGTTTGCTTGGGCGCCAATTCCTGAGCCTTTGAAAAAGCTTGGTTCGCTTGAATTCTCAAAACTTTTATTGCAGGAGGCTGATATTGCCGTATCGCCGGGCATAGGTTTTGGTGAGTATGGTGATTCCCACGTTAGAATTGCGCTGGTAGAAAATGAGCAACGTATTCGTCAAGCTGCACGAAACTTGAAAAGGTTTCTTGATAAACATCAGATTTCAGCCGCTTAATCTCTGGGGAAGATAATGGGTTCTTTGAAGATTGGTATTGCCGGTGTTGGAACAGTTGGCGCCTGTGTGGCTGTCAAAATACTAGCCGGAGCGGTTCAGGGTGTAACCATTACACGATTAGCAGCTCGTGATCTTAATAAAGACCGAGGGTTTTCTCTGCCTGAAGCGCAATGGACCCAAAATGCGCTTGAATTAGCGGATGCAGATGATGTGGATGTCGTTATTGAACTAATTGGTGGTGCTGATGGTATTTCATTGGATTTGGTGCGCACTGCATTAACGAATAAAAAGCATGTTGTAACAGCCAATAAAGCCCTCTTAGCAAAGCATGGAGTTGAGTTGGCTGAATTGGCAGAAAAAAACAATTGTGTTCTGGGTTATGAGGCGGCTGTCGCTGGAGGTATTCCTGTTGTAAAGGCCTTATCGGAAGGGCTGGCGGCGAATAATATTTATCGTATTAATGGTATTTTGAACGGAACATGTAATTTCATACTTACTGAGATGGAAACAAAAGGGGCGGGGTATGAGGAGACGTTGCGTATTGCTCAGGAACTTGGATATGCCGAAGCTGATCCGACTTTCGATGTTGAAGGTATTGACGCCGCTCAAAAGCTAAGTTTGCTATCCGCTATTGCCTTTGGTCAAAAGCCTAATGAAAACGACGTCACCACGCGCGGTATTAGTGATGTAGCTGCGCTGGACTTTGAATTCGCAAAAGGATTTGACACGGTTATCAGGCTTATTGCGCGAGCTGAGAAAAAGATAATAGGAGATGCTTCTTCTATCTCGTCTTCAGACGGAGGTATCGTGCAGGCGGTTGAACCATGTCTGGTTCGGAAATCTTCAGTTCTGTCAGGTATTAGTGGTGTCACTAATGCTGTGCAATTTGAGACGGATATGGTTGATGTTATGCTTCAAGGGCCGGGTGCGGGCGGTGAGGCAACTGCCTCTGCTGTGCTTGCAGATATTGCCGATCTAAACCAATTTATAAAATCTGGGATGCAAACAGCTCCTTATGTTTTTGGGCGGAGTGCATCTGCTCTTGTTGATTCACAAGGCGAGACCGAAGTTATGCCATCACAATGGTATATTAGGTTGAATCTTAAAGATGCTCCCGGAAGCATGGCAAAGGTCACATCAATTCTGGCCGACCATGAAGTATCAATTGAAGAAGCAGTGCAAAGAGGTCCGCAAAATGGCGAAGATCACCGACCCGTTGTGTTTATCACCCATAAATGTGAAAAATCGGCTATTAAAAATGCTTTGGAAGCCCTTGAGGCTATTGATGTTATCGCCAAAGATGTAAATTATATGCCTGTAATTTAAGTACGTGGTTCAAGCAAACTCGTCTGGGACCTTAGAATAAAGGATTAAGAATGACCTCTGGAATTAATCGTAGCCTTACGCTTGAACTCGTAAGAGTAACAGAAGCTGCCGCAGTTGCTTGTGCCCCACTTATCGGACGTGGAGATGAGAAAGCTGCCGACCAGGCTGCCGTTAATGCAACACGAACAGAACTAAACCGTCTGGATATAGACGGCAAAATTGTTATCGGCGAGGGCGAACGAGACGAAGCACCAATGCTGTATATTGGTGAGGAAGTTGGCACAGGTCAGGGCCCTAAAATTGATATTGCCCTTGATCCTCTTGAGGGAACTACACTGACTGCTAAAGGTATGCCGAATGCACTGGCGGTTATTGCCCTTGCTGAGCATAATAACTTACTCAATGCGCCTGATACCTATATGCAGAAAATCGCAGTAGGGGGTGGGTTGCCGAATGGAGTGATTGATCTCGATGCCACGCCGCAGGAAAATATTATTGAACTTGCTAAGGCCAAGGGCGTTAGCCCAGAACATATAACTGTTTGTGTATTAGATCGTCCGCGTCATCAGGATATCTTAGAGGGCATCCTAAGTGCCGGAGCTAAAGTAAGCCTAATCTCGGATGGCGATGTTGCGGGTATCATCCACACAACTGACCCGGCTACTGGCATAGATCTCTATATGGGTACAGGCGGAGCCCCTGAAGGGGTTTTGGCAGCAGCTGCACTCGCTTGTATTGGCGGTCAAATGCAAGGTCGGCTTGTGACAGACAGTGAGCATCAAAAAGAACGTGCCGCGCAAATGGGTGTTTCTGATTTTGATAAAAAATACACTGTTGATGACATGGCGAAGGGGGATATTATTCTCTCGCTCACGGGTGTCACCAGTGGGTCACTGGTGCAGGGCGTTTCTTATGAGCAGAATGCAATTATTACAGATAGTCTTGTCATGCGGCGGTCACTCGGTGAAACACCTACGTCTACAACAAGATGGATTCGCGCCCGTCACCACATTTCAGACAAGTTTACTCAGGACAAAAAATGACATCTGAGCCGGTGGTTGAAACCCTATTAGGGGTTGAACAATCTGCTGCCGGACGACGATGGGTCATGCGGCCTTATGATGAGCGCCTAGCCCTGACGATTGCTCAACGGCATGGGTTGCCGGATGCTGTTAGTCGGATACTTTCTCAACGCGGTATTACAACTGAAATTGTTGGCGATTATCTAAACCCAAATCTTACCGAAATTATGCCTGACCCTTTTGTATTAGCGGATCTTGAAAAAGCTGCTTCACGGCTTGCAGATGCAGTTATTCATGATGAAAAAATTGCAGTGTTTGGGGACTATGACGTTGATGGAGCGACTTCTGCAGCTTGTTTTATCAAGTTTATGCGTCAGCTCGGCATTACTCCTGAGCTTTATGTGCCGAACCGAATGACCGAAGGTTATGGCCCGACTGTGCCTGCGTTCAAATCTCTCATAGATGAGGGGGTCGGTGTTATTGTTACGGTAGATTGTGGAACAATGGCACATGAGGCATTGGCTTTTGCTAAAGAGCAGTCTGTCGATGTGATAGTTGCTGACCATCATCAGACGGGAACATCTCTGCCTGATTGCTTTGCTTTAGTTAATCCGAGGCGTGGCGATGATATGAGCGGATTGGGCAATCTGGCCGCAGTTGGCGTGACATTCATGTTGTTGGTTGGATTACGGCGCGAGCTGCGAAATCGGGGATACTTTTCTTTGAGAGATGAGCCGAATTTAATGACCTTAACGGATCTAGTCGCACTGGGAACGATTTGTGATGTGGTGCCATTGGAAGGGCTTAACAGAGCGTTAGTTAGTCAGGGGCTACGCGTTATGGCGCGGCGGGAAAATACAGGCATTAAGGCCATGATTGATTTGTGCAAACTGGAAAATGCTCCTGAGGCATCAGATTGCGGTTTTAAACTTGGTCCACGAATTAATGCTGGTGGACGGGTTGGGGAAAGTGACCTTGGTACGCGGTTGCTGATTGCAGATAACCCTGATGAAGCTGCGGGTTTGGCTTTGCGTATGGATGAGTTAAATACGCATCGTCGTAGTTTAGGTGACGAAAACCTGTCTCTTGCTGAAAGAATGATTGAAGACATTATAAGTCACCGAAATGGACTGCCTCCTTATATTCTATTATCTCATCGTGAGTTTCATGCTGGGGTCATCGGTATTGTCGCGGGAAGACTGAAAGATAAATATAATCGCCCGACTTTTGTTATAGCCCTTGAAGCAGACGGAACCGGTAAGGGGTCCGCGCGCTCGATTAAGTCGGTTGATATTGGACAGATGGTATCGGGAGCTGTTCAGGCAGAGGTGCTTCACGCCGGTGGTGGTCACGCAATGGCAGCTGGGGTGACGACCCACATTGATCAACTGGCAGATTTTGAGAACTATCTTTCAAAAGAGCTTGGCGAAATGAGTTTCTCAGGTCCGCGAGAGATGATGTTTGACTGTGCGGTCAGCCCCTCTGGAGCGGTAAGGGAATTTCATGATCTTTTATCTCAAATAGGGCCGTTTGGAGCTGGTAATCCTGAGCCGCGAATGGTGTTACCGGCTGTTCATGTTTTACACGCTGAAATTGTTGGTGCGGGGCATGTTCGTTGCCGATTCGGTGATGACCAAGGCGGCAAATTATCAGCGATGGCATTTGCTTCTGTGGATGAGCCTGTCAGAAATATGATTTTATCAGGCGCGCGTATGCTTCATGTGGCAGGTACGTTGAAAGCTGATAATTGGCGCGGGAGAAATGGTGTGCAGTTCATGGTTCAAGACGTCGCATCAATTTAGAAATTCATGCCTTGAAATCATGCAATGACTGAGTTATATCCCTCTCACTCAGTGTAATGCGCCCTTCGTCTATCGGTTAGG
>CALKOC010000055.1 GCA_938091085.1 uncultured Alphaproteobacteria bacterium | reverse complement strand
ACCGGTAACAGTTTTATAAAAAAATTAAATATTCATAAATTTCAGTGCCTTAGCTCTATAGACAAAACTTTTCGACTCCTTTCTCTGGACGAAGGTTCAATTTTCTGACACATAATATGGAAGTTTGCGTTTTGGTGTCGTGAGTTTGACACCTTGTTGTGTAAGAGTTTTGTTCAGGTTTAAAAAAAATTATGTCCGGTCAGTCGAGCGTTGATGAATTTATTGCTGGCCAGTCCGCAGCAACCAAAGAGTTGCGCCGGCTCGTCGACATTCTGGCCCCCGCCGATAGTACGGTCCTTATTCAGGGCCAGACCGGTTCAGGTAAAGATGTCGTTGCCAGAGCTATCCACGCCCTATCCGGTCGAAAAGGGCCCCTTATCTCCATTAATTGCGCTGCCATTCCAACTGAATTGTTGGAGTCAGAGCTATTCGGTCATGAAAAAGGTGCCTTTACTGGTGCAGAAACTGATCGGAAGGGACGCTTTGAACTGGCTAATGAGGGCACATTATTCTTGGATGAAATTGGCGACATGAACTTGTCACTTCAGACTAAGTTGCTCCGCGCTATTGAAAACCGCACTATTCAACGCGTTGGCGGCAATAAAGATATAAAAGTGAACTTTAGGCTTATTTGTGCGACCCACCAGAACCTGCAAGCTTATGTAGATGAAGGTAAGTTTCGCGCTGATTTATTTTTCAGGATTAACGTCTTCCCTGTGCAAGTACCTACACTTGCAGAAAGAAGCGTTGATATTCCAGACCTCATTGGTTCTATTTGTGACGCCATATGCGAAACCCAAAAAAGCAAACCGCCACTGTTTGACGAGACTGCTCTTTCAGAGTTATCGCGTTATAACTGGCCAGGCAATGTTCGTGAGTTGCGGAATGTTTTGGAACGCGCAATTGTGCTTTTCCCGCAAAAAGAGATTACCGGCAAAGAAGTCCGTGAGAACTTATTACGTCTAAAAGTCCCTGATGAAGCAGAGGAACTTGAAGCCCTGTGGGAAGAAACCGGCAATCTTAATTCTATTGATCTCGACGCACTCATTTCAGATAAGCCGCCTTTGCCTGCGCCCGCAAGTTATAATGACTGGTTTTCATATTTCGATACGATTGATTTACGAAAACATCTGCAGGAGGTGGAGATTGTGTTGATTGAAGCCGCCCTGCGCAAAAAAGAAGGGCAAATCACTGGCGCGGCAGAAGCCTTAAAACTGCGCCGAACGACGCTTATTGAAAAAATGAAAAAACTAATGATTGAAAAACCGCTAGAATAAGAAGCTGGTATCTAACTAAATGAGAAGCCGACTTTCAATCAACCCCCATACCCTTTCAGCATCTTTTTTGTTCGATGCGTATTGGAACTTAAAGCCTGCAACCCTGCCTCCATTTTTGTAACAAGGTCAGCATTTTCACTCGCGCATTGTTCGATAAATGCAATGAGATCATGGTCAGGGTCATGCCCTTCTTTCATGAAAGATACCAACAGATATTGACGTTCGGCATCAATTGTTTGCGCCAGTGCAAAATCTCCTGTTTCAATAGCGTTCTGCAACTTTTCATTGAGACTTTCGAATTTATTTTTGAAAATATCAATCATTTAGTGGGCTCAATCTGTTTCCATGCATCAATGATGTCTTCTAAAGCATGGATAGCTGTTGGTGTTGTCTCGGGTTTAGCCTTTCCCATATCGCTTAATAATTGTTGGCGCGCATATTCGTATATTTGGAAAAGACCATTTGCAATATCGCCACCTTTTTCAAAATCAATGCTGCTTTGAAGGCCATAAATAATTGTTAAAGCACGAGAAAAGTGTTTTGATTTCAACTCAAGGTTGCCGGTTTTAAGATCAATATTTTCAACGAAAATGGTCATAGATTTAACCAATTCGATTAGCATTGTCTCAACAATGGCATGAGGGTCCTCAATTTCGTAAACAGAATGTTCCTCGGTTTTTTTATAAGCTTGAGAAACTTTTGAATAATCCATGTAAATTCCCTTTACGAACCACCTTGCATATTGTCATGGCCTTTTGTTAAGCTCGGATATGGTTAATGCGTATCCGATATCACCCGTTACTCAAGGGACGATTGCATCCACTTATGGACAGGCAGCTTTGCTTAAACAGTCTAGGCCGTCTCAGACTGACAACTTTGCAATCCCCATGCCAAACGCTGCAACACGACCTGCAATGTCGAGTGGTCTTGATAGCGTCCAATCTATGAAGTCGTTAATGCCGCTTATGGATCTCGACCCATCTGGCAAGACGTCAAGCAATCTCCCCGAGATAAATCTCCGACACCCTAGGCAAGCGCCTTCAGCTGTTGTCACTGAAAACCTCACAGAGGCGCGCGCGCTGCTATCAAATGGTGTCGCTCAAAATCTCGCAGCGGTTAAAAGAGCTTATACATCTTCTATGGCCAACGATATGCCGCGCTTCAAATCTACAGTTGACTTAATTGCTTAATCAGCGCGTCTCAAGATCAACCACATTTGATTGCAGATTTAAATAACCTTGAAAAATATCTGCTTCGCTTACGACACCCATGAGACGGTTTTTCTCTAAATCAATAATCGGGATAGTTTCACCGATAAAATCACTTGCAATTTCTATAGCCTGCTGGAGAGAGTCATCATGCTTAATACGTTGCGGATTTATATCACCATAGCCTGCAACGGCATCCTCTCCCGGCACACGCACTAAATCATTGAGTGTTACTTTGCCAAAAAACGTACCATCTTCATTGAGCAAATAGGCCTCAGTCGATTGAGCTAGAACCATGCCGTCAATAACTTCTGTCACAGAGACTTGTTGGTTGAAAGAAATATATTCTGCTGTCATGACACTCGAGACAGGTGTTTCCATTAATCCGATATGGCCTCTACCAAGCTTAATGTCGATATCGCGATCTAATAATTGTCGGTCAAAAAATGAATAACCAAACAACATGGATGCAGTCAGCGCTGAGGTCACAACGGATCCAAGCGTGAATAATGCCAGCTCATAGGACATAGTCATTTCTAGGATTATCACTACCACTGTTATTGGCGCACCAATGACAGGAGCACATACGGCTCCCATACCCGCCACAATAAGAGCCAACACCACATCACCACTTACCAGACCGGAAACAGCCATACCTGCTAGGCCACCTGCCGCAGCCCCGATAAAGAGCGCTGGGGAAAAAACACCCCCGAACATACCAAGGCCGAGACATACAGCTGACATCAAAATTTTGGCAATCAGAAGGATAAGTAGATAAGATCCATCAAAAGAACCGGACAAAATATTTTGTACAGTGTCCCCACCTAGACCAAGAATTTCAGGCACAAATATCCCGACTGATCCACAAATAAAAGCGGCAAGTAAAGTCAGCTTTTTATAACCAAGACCGCTTTTCACGCCCCATTGAGTGCTTTTGCGAATACTCATCATCAAAATAACTGCAGTCAGACCAAAGACCGGCCCTAACAACAATGCTAGCGGAACGACAGAAAGCAAATCCGGAGGTATCAACGCAACTTCAAATACCTGAAAATCACCGAAAATATATTGACTGAAAGAAGAAGCGACCAGGCTAGAAATAGCAATGGGTGTCACAGCACGAAGTGAAAAATGTCGAATAACAGCCTCATGAGCGAATAATATACCGGCAATAGGGGCATTAAACCCTGCAGCTATGGCTCCGGCAACGCCACAGCCTATAAAAATATCAGTGGTTAGCGTGCTACGTGTAACTTGCTTTAGATAGCTGCCAATCGTGGCTCCAAAATGAACAAGCGGACCATACTGACCGACTGAAGCACCGCCAGATGCTGAAATGAACGCACTGAATGTCGATGCTAAACCACGCTTAACATCAAGTTCATTATCGGTTCTATGGGCAGCGTAAATACTGTCTGCAGGGCCATGAAATCTTTCCAGCCCGACCAAACCCCTTATCACGATTAATATGACGGCAGCCAAAATTATGACCAAAAGAGGCATAAAGGACAAAGAATGGCCGAAAATATCAAAAGTCAAAATTTGTGAATGGCTATACCCTTCGGTAAGAAAAGCAACGCCTCTAACGAAACCGTTGGATACAACGGACATGACGATACCAATCCCGATACCGGCAGCAACCAGAACGAAAAGGGTTCTGATAACCTTGGAAATTGATAAAGGTTCATATGCAATCATGATAGCACCCCTCATGCCTTTATAAGCAGATATATTGAAGCATTTTCCGGGTGAATTTAAAGCCAAAAAATTTAAAATTTTCTATGGTTTCGGCATAATATTTGCAGTCATTATGTCGTTTACCTTTAGGGAATAATTAATGGCAGTAGACTATATTAGTACACTAAACGCAGGTAGTGGTCTGAACACAACGCAAATTATCGATGCGCTTGTGGATGCAGAACGCGCACCGCGTGTGTCTATTATTGAGCAGGAAATCACTGAAAATCAGGTGTCCGTTTCTTCATACGGACAGATTATGTCCAGCCTAACAAGCTTACAATCCAGCATGGACGCATTGAGTGGAGAAAATGGCATTGCTCTGGCCTCGAGTTCGACGGCAATTACAGCAACTGCAAATGACAAATCAGTCATTGAGGCAGGCAGTTATGATCTGGAAGTCCAAAGCCTCGCAACTTTTCAGACTTTAGTTTTCGATAAGTTTGATAGCCGTGATACTTCAATTGGATCAGGCAGCTTAGAGATTGAATTTGGCACATGGGATGAAGATTCATCCACTTTCATAGGGGATGAGACCCGAACAGTGAACTTAACCATTCCAAGTGATGCAAGCTCACTAGATGATATTGCCGACGCAATTAATGCCGCTTCAGTTGGACTGTCGGCAACTGTAATTGATGCGGGTGACGATACATTTACCATTGCTATCAAGGGTGAGACTGGCGCTGAAAACAGTTTCTCTATAACAGCAACGGAGGTAGCGGGAGATACAGGGCTAGCGAATTTGAGTTTTTCGGATTTTGCTGACGCGAATGAGACATTAACTCAAGCAGCTTCTAATGCTGAGTTCACTGTAGATGGTGCTAGTGTCATCAGAAGCTCCAACACAGTTACCGATCTAATTGATGGGATTACGTTGGAACTCATCTCCACAACTTCAAGCGCTGCAACCATCTCGGCGACGGAAGATAATGATAGTGCTTTCGCATTGCTCAGCAGCTTTGTTGAAGCTATGAACAGTTCGTCAGCTCTATTAAACCAACTCACCTCAAATGGTGCTAGTGATGGCGAGCCTGGCCCTCTTTTTGGCGACAATTCTATTCAGCTTGTAAAAACCAGATTACGAGATTTCACGACAACTGACATGATCGCACCGGATGGTGAGACTTTCTATCTTGCCAATTTTGGTTTACAGACCAACAGAGACGGCTCTGTCGAGCTTGATCGCACTAAATTTGATAATTTCTTTGATACAAACCCCAGGTATTTTAGCGCAATTTTTACCAATGCCGCTTTTCCGGATAACCGCAACGTGACAGCACGGATTTCTGGTGATGATTACACAGCTGGCACATACAGTCTTACAGCACTTACTGACACAAGCGGGGGATTGGTTTCAGCGGCTCCAAGCACAGATATTACATCTGAAAGTTACAATGTCTCCGAAGTAAGACAGTCATTTAATATCTCTGTTGATGGCGCAGACTCCGAAAAAGTTTTTTTACCTGCGGGAGAATATAAAACCCAAGCGGAACTTGCTGCTGGCCTACAAACAGCCATCGATGAAGCCGTTGGAGAAAATAACGTTACAGTTAGCTTGGATGAGGGGCGCTATGTTGTTTCATCAACATCTACCGGAAGCGATAGCTCAATTTCCATAACGGATTTAGCTGGGGATATCAATAACTGGGTCGGCTTTACTGGCGCGACAACTTCTGCTGGCACAACGGCTGGCATAACAATTGATGATGTTGCTGCTACTGCATTCGGCACTGCATATATTATGAACTCCGGTCCGGCAAAAGGTTTGGTGTTTAATGTCGAAAACCAACCTCAAACGAGTGACATTACGCTTACCCGTGGCCTAGGCTCAATGGTCAGCAGTTACATAACTAGCATCAGTTCATCACAGGGAATCTTATCGACAAAGATCACAAATTTGAATGAGATAAATGCCGAAAGACAAGCTGAAATTGTGGATCTAGACGAACGTATGGAAAGTCTCAGACAACGCTACACGACACAATATGCCGCGATGGAGTCAATGGTATCTTCTCTGAAGAAAACTGGCGATTATCTAACATCCTTTATGGAGTCATGGCGCGCTGGATTACAGAAATAAGTTAGAATAAGTCTGATACGGAAACGGGTTTCACGAATAAATCGTGAAAAGGTGCTAAATTTTCATCTGTTTCAGGCAACCATCCTGCTGGAGCATGACCTTCATTGTTAGATCTAAGGCTGAAAACAAAAGCTTTAAAAGATTTGACTGTTTCACCAAGTTTAATTTCAGCTTCTTTTACAGGGTCTAATAAATCGCCAAATAGTGGCTTAAGTTTGCGTTCACGAGCGTGACCAATGAAATAAAGACGGTATCTGCAAAAATCAATCAACAAACTGACAGAGTCTTCACCAGCTTCGATTTCTGCGAGAAACCGAACAATATCCTCGGCAGTTTCTTGGATGACATTACTATCAACTTCCGCATATTTGGCTGAAATACCCTCAGAAAATTTTTTGGCACTCCCCTCCAGAGAACCTGTTTCAGATGACAGGTATTCAATGACGGTTTTGGAAACAAAAATATCAAAAACAAAGCTAGGACAAAAACCCATAAACGCTCCACAAAAAGAATATTCAACACAAATAGTTGCCAGCTTATGTATCATTATATTCCAGGCTGTACAATTAATTTCCAAACACCAGGCGCCTACTCGATTTGTCTGGAATTGCTGGTTTTTTGCCTTCTTAATCACCTTGTGGCGCAATATTTGCATTATTCAATGAGTTTATATTGAGGTAACTCATGGCAAATCTGCGCGAAGCGTCCATAAGCGACAAAGACAGAATTCTAGAATGGCGGAACGATAGTGTTTCACTGGCCAATTCAATGAATGATCAACCCATAAGTGCCGAAGCTCATAATATCTGGTTTAAAGATACACTTGCAGATCCGGATAAATTTATATTTTTAGGCTATGACAGCAATCCAGATATACCTTTTGGCATGGTACGTTTTGATGTCGACGCAAACAATCATCAAGCAGATGTTTCCATAAACCTTGCGCCTGATGCACGGGGGAAAGGATTAGGAAAATCGTTACTGGGTGCTGGTATCAAAGAATTTCTTACCTACCGCACATGTATCCTATCTGCTCAGATTAAGCCCGAAAACAAAGCAAGCATTGCATGTTTTCAAAGCAATGATTTTATTGTCTATGAAGAGACACCCCAAAGGCTCGTGCTGAAAAATAAGATAGTTATTATCGATGCAATCGAAGCTGTTCGAACGCGTAACAATGTCAACTGGATGGACATTATGCGGGTTGCTATGCGCTCAGCACCTCAAGATGCTGAAAAAATAATCGGACGCATTAATAGTGATGATGGGGAAATTTCGAGGCTGCTTTCGCTTTTAAGCGAACAAGCAGAACGGGCAGATACATCAACTAAAGCATCAATTGAAAAGGCTGCGGAGTAGTCGACATGATGTTTACATCACAAAACAGCCCATACATCATTGCCGAATTATCAGGAAATCATAATGGCGATATTCAGCGCGCTAAACAATTAATCACCGAAGCCGCAAAGGCAGGTGCAAATTGCGTGAAGCTACAAACCTACACGCCTGACAGCATGACGCTAAATGCCGATACACCAGATTTCACCATACAAGGCGGTTTGTGGGATGGCCGGACGCTATGGGATTTATATGAAGAAGCGCATACCCCATATGACTGGCATGCAGAATTATTTGACCATGCTGCTGCGCAAAACATCACCTGCATCAGCTCACCATTTGATGAGGGGGCTGTCGATTTTCTTGAAACCCTAAATTGCCCGTTCTATAAAATTGCATCATTTGAAATGACTGATTTACCTCTTGTCCGGCATATAGCCAAAACAGGCAAACCAGTTATCATGTCTACAGGAATGGCCAGTCTCAACGAAATTGACTGTTCAATGGATATTCTAAAAGCACATGGATGTGGTGACGTAACCCTGCTTCATTGCATTAGTGGCTATCCAACACCTATCAATCAAAGCAATCTCAAATTAATTAAATCACTACAGGCGCGTTATGGCGACTGTATTGGGCTTTCAGATCATACGCTCGGCAATATGACAGCCTTGTTGGCCACCGCACTCGGTGTAAAAGTAATTGAAAAACACTTCACAATCCGACGAGAAGATGGCGGTCCCGATGCGGCTTTTTCCATGGAACCTCATGAGCTTGAGTCACTTGTTAAAGAAACGAGCATTGCTTATCAGGCTTTAGGGGATGGTTCAGTGGTTCGCTCAGAAGTTGAAATGGCAAATAAAGGGTTTCGTCGTTCTCTTTATGCGGCACGCCCTATAAAAGCAGGTGAAACATTTACTAAACAAAATTTACGCCGAGTACGCCCTGGCTTTGGACTTGCCCCCGAATATTTTGATAGATTAATCGGAACCGAATGCCGACAAGATATAGGCTTCGCGCAAGCTATTGAACTACACCACACTGAGTTGGAGAGCTAATCACTCGCTTTTTGTTGAAGCTGAAACAGAGCCTCGGCAATCTGCCAGTCCTCAGGAAAATCTATATCAACCGCAGATGAACGCGGCAGTATCATGGCTTCTGTTTTGGGGCCAAAAATGCTTTTTTCACCAAGCCAAACTTCTTTGGCACCAAAACAAAAGCAGCCTGCATCATGGTAGAAAGGTTTAAAGTCCTGAGTACGCTGGGATTTGTCAAATGTTCCCACATCCAAATGAAGCTTCTCATCTAAATAGAAGCCGCGTTCTACAGGGTGACCATAATCAGTGACCGACAAAAGATAATCCATTACAGATAGGTTAAATTTTGTTGCCGCCTCCCGGTAAATATCTGCTGTCAGCAAAACCGAGGTAGCATAAACTAAGCAATAAGCATCGAACGTTTCCCCAGCTGCCTCAACCTGTTCAATAACGTGCCTAACAACTTGCGTAATAGTTGCAAAATCACCTGCAAGCTCGTCAGGTCTGCTCAGTATATTGACGCCAGGAGAAAGGCCCACCAGCATTTCCTGAGGCGCGTCTGTCGATAAGTATAGGCTGTCAAACACATGACTTTCTTCAAGTGTTTCAAGTACATGTTGCACCATAGGCTTGCCGTCAAAAAGTTTGAAATTCTTCTGGGGGATGCGCTTACTTTCCAACCGCGCAGGAACTATGGCCGCTAATCTCATCATATGGCCTAAGCAAAAAAGCTCAAAAGATGTGCAGCAAAATTTGCAGCCTGTTCAGGCATTACATCCATATGGAAGGGCAGGCTTATTTCACGTTGATAAAATTGCATAGCGTTCGGGCATAATCCAGCTTTGTCGGCGTAAACAGGCTGATCATTTACTGGGTAATAATGAACATTGAATTGAAACCCACCATCGCGACAATAGTTAAAAAGTTCTATCTTTTTTATTTCGGTAATATCTTCTGGCAGTAAGACCGGCATTAAATGATGCGCTGACATGGCATCATCTGTTAGTAAACATGTTACGACACTATTAGCCAAACAATCTCTATAAGTTTGCGCCAAATTTATTTTATGGGTACGAAATGTTTCTATACGCTCAAGCTGCGAACTGCCAAGAGCCGCTTGAATTTCGGTCATTCTAAAATTGTAACCCAATGCGGTATTTTCATAATACCACGGCGCCCAGTCAGCACTAGAATCAGGCAATGCCATTGGCGCTTTGCGTTGAACG
The DNA here is from genome assembly GCA_938091085.1 of uncultured Alphaproteobacteria bacterium. Taxonomy (GTDB): domain Bacteria; phylum Pseudomonadota; class Alphaproteobacteria; order RS24; family RS24; genus Micropelagius. The sequence continues at coordinate 30,418 of CALKOC010000055.1, read as the reverse complement.
CCATGACTTTTAAGCCCTTCTACAAGCTCAAATAAATGATCGTCATTTGTAAATACAGCCCCACCCTCACCCGTAGCAATTGTCTTGATGGCATGAAAGCTGACAGCAGCGGCCGATGAATAAGCGCAAGACCCAATGGGCTTATTGTCATAGAAACCGCCCAGGCCGTGTGCCGCATCTTCAACAATGTCAAAGCCGTAGCGTTTTGAGAGTTCAGACAAACGCTTCATATCAACGCTAACACCTGCAAAATGTACAGGCACAACAATATCAGGCAGATACATTGCTGCTTCAAGTTTTGCAGTCAAATGGTCAAGACACATATTGCCTGAGGTCATATCTATATCAATAAAGTCTACTTGTGCGCCGCATAATCGGGCAGCACTTGCCGTTGAGACAAAAGTATTAGCCGCCACCCAGATCAATGCTCGATGACCGTCTTTTTCACATATATCGCCAAATCCCTGACAAAATCCGCGCTGAAATAGCACAGCTTTATAAGCTAGAATTAATGCCGAAGTAGCACTGTTAACTGTTCCTGCATGCGCCGCCCCAGTAAATTTTGACAAGCCTGTTTCAAAAGCGCCAACCGACGGGCCTTGCGTTAGATAATCTGACTGCAGGACATCATCAACAGCTTTGCGGTCACTTTCGTTTATGCTTTGACGTGCATAAAACTTCATGCCGCAACCCCTAAACCTCCAAGAAGTTTAGAAATTTCCTGTTGCGACAAGAAGCATGGGTTGGTTCCTGACTGATAGCAAAATCCTGGATCAACAAACTCACCCTGTTCGCCAAGACCAGAAATTCTGTAATCAATATCGCTACCAAAAAACCTAATGGACGGCTTGATGGTGAAAAAGTCATCAAACTCAATCGTATCGCATGCCAGTTCCACAGGGATCATTTCCTCATGCAATTTCTCACCAGGGCGAATACCAATAATTTCCGGACGCTTTCTTGGCATCATCACCGCAGCTAAATCAACAATTTTGACACTTGGCAATTTGGGTACAAAAATCTCCCCGCCATGCATGCGAGGAAAACTCTTGAAAACAAGTTCAACACCCTGTTCTAGCGTGATAAGAAAACGTGTCATATCAAGATGGGTAATTGGAAGAGTCTGCTCACCAGACGCAACAAGCTTTTCAAAAAATGGAATCACAGAACCTCTGGAACAGGCAACATTGCCATAACGGACAACTGCAAACAATGTGCGACAGTCACCCCTCATGTTATTTGCAGCGGTAAATAGCTTGTCAGAAACAAGTTTTGTTGCACCATAAAGATTAATCGGCGAGCTTGCTTTATCGGTGGATAGCGCAATGACTTTATCAACATTATTCGCCAAAGCAGCGGAAATAACATTATTTGCACCAACAATATTCGTTTTGACACATTCCTGCGGATTATACTCAGCAGCAGGAACCTGCTTGAGTGCCGCTGCATGAATAACATAGTCAATCCCACGAAATGCAAACATAATTCGTTCCGCATCGCGGACATCGGCAATTAGGAATCTCAAACGTGAATCGTTGAATTCTTGCGCCATTTCATATTGTTTTAATTCATCTCTTGAGATGATAACAACTTTTCGGGGATTATGGTGGGCAAGCAAATTACGGGTAAACGCTTTGCCAAATGACCCAGTTCCGCCAGTAATGGCAATAACTTTTCCACTAAACATATTAGTATTGAACATGATTGTGTGAGCTCCGTGTGATGTGAAACAAATCTGCCTAATAACTGCAAAATTAATGCCAAACCCAACCGCGCCATAAAATGAGAGAAAATCGAACCAAATAACGTGGCACAAAAATTGCTCGTCCTGAGTAGAAATGGAGAGTTCTATGGAATTAAGTGTTGCAGATCAAAAACTGAGCAAGAAAGATTTTTTCGAGGCCGTGTATAATCAAGCCGTTACCGGAGATCCTGAAAAAGCTCTGGAATTAGCTGAAAAAAGCATGGAAAGATTCCCCGAACTGCCGCAATTGAAAGCCGCAATTGCTGCTGCCAAAATTCGTGCAGGTAAATATGATCAAGTCAGTAAGCTTCTCAATGTCTGCGAAAAGAAAAACTACCTAAGCAGGAAAAAAATTAACTTTTTACGCGCACAAATGCTCTGGCAAACCGGTGAACAAGATAAGGCCATTGCCATTTTAAGGCGTGGTAAAAGCTTCAACGCCGAAAATGAAATTTATCTTGCCGCACTTTATGCGTCTTCCAATGAACTCGCAGAGGCTGAAGGACTGTATCGGCATGTTCTCGAAATTGAACCAGAAAATCTCGAAGCCTATCGCGGTTATTTGCAAATGCTTATGAAATGGCGAAAATACGACCATATTCACTCAATTTTGAATGCAGCCAAAAAGACCTTTCCCGACAATAAGACAATCAAGAATTTTGAACTGAATTACCTTTTCAGTGTTGGCGACTGGGAAAATCTTGAACTCAAAACCCGCGATTATATCAAGACGCAGGGCGCTGAGAACTTTGTTATCCACTTCCTATCCCAAGCTATTTGGGAAGCCGGAAGACCAGATGACGCTCTTGCCGTTCTTGATGAATATGAGGACATGCTATCAAGCTATCCGCTTCTAATAACAACAAAGGCTGCTATTCTTCGTTCCATCGGAAGAATTGATGAATGTATTGAAGTGCTGAATGAAACACGCGATTCATTCCCCGATAACCCAAGATATAATAAGGCTATCTGGAACAGATGTATTCTGGATTTATCCTGCGGTAATCTTGAAGCTGGCATGCCAGTTTATAAAAAGCGGTTCAACCTCAACGAGAATTTTACTGAAAACCGGACGTTCAAAGCAAAGAGATGGGATTGGCAGCCACTTAAATCCAAAGAAAAACTCATGATCTGGCGCGAACAGGGTGTTGGCGACTGCTTAGCATTTTTATCGTTGATAGATGAACTTAATATTCCTCATGAACAAATCATATTGGAGATCGACAATAAACTCGTCCCGTTAATTGATCATTCATTCCCAGATATTGCTGTAAGAGGCCCCCAATATAACCGCGATTACAGTCAGAATATTTTTGATTATGACCACCAAATTGCCCTTGGTGAATTACTGCCAAAATATCGCCCATCACTGGATGATTTTGACCGTCAACCATTGCGTTACATTAACCCAAATAAGCAAATAACTCATGATTTTGATGCATGGTTTGCTGCTCTGGGACACAAGCCTAAAATCGGCATATGCTGGCGAAGCTCAAATGTTCAAGGCAACAGGCAAAAGCACTATTATACACTCGATGAACTTGAGCCAATGTTCAGAACAATTGATGCCCATTATATCAGCTTGCAATATGATGACGATCAGCCGGAAAGAAGCGAATTTTTCAATAAGACCGGCCTTCGAATTTTAAAGCATCCCGAATTAAACCAGTTTGATGATTTGAATGGCACCGCGGCTCTCATTGATAATCTTGATTTTGTCGTGACAGTCGGTACTGCAGTTCAAAATATTGCCGGTGCTTTAGGTAAGCCAACAGTAGTTTTAGGCTTGAAAGGTAGTTACTGGTTTTTTGGCAAAGATCGGCGGAATATTTTCACCCAACCGGTACACCCTAATTCTGAGGTTTTTTCGCGCTATGCGTCAGATCCAAAAAACGAAACTGTCGACAATCTAATTGCCTATATGAAATCATTTTTAATGTTCATTTAGAACATAAAAAAAGAGGGGAGCCAAAAGGCCCCCCTCCCAAAAGACTTAAATCGGTCTTACTGAAGCAGTGACAAGACTGCCTGTTTGGACTGATTAGCCTGAGCAAGCATCGCTGTGGAGGCTTGTTGCAGGATTTGAGCTTTTGTCAACGCAGAGGTTTCTGCGCTGAAGTCTACATCTTCAATCCGTGAACGTGCAGCCTGCGTGTTGACTACAATGTTACTCAGATTGTTGATTGTATGATTCAAACGGTTTTCAATCGCACCGAGGCCTGAACGCTCGGAGAGAATGTAACTAATCGCTTGATCAACTACTGAAATCGCAGCTTCTGCACCATCTTGAGTTGAAATATCCAACTGAGATACTGAAGAAGTGCTTGATGAAGAAGAAGATGATGAAGTGACTGTTGAAGATGAGCTAATTGCACTTCTTCCGTCAGCAACATATACATCGCCTTGGCCAGATGCTGGTGTGAATGTAGCACTGTTGCCCATTACGCTTGAGAAGCTCTGTAATGAGATTGTACCACCAGTAGCATCTGTCAAGGACAGAGCACCTACACTATTCATAGCCACTTCAATATTTGATCCGGCCACAACTGTTTCCAGAGCAGACACAAAAGCAGACCGTGAATTGGCATCAGAGATGTCAAGAACAGTATTTGCGAGCGTGTAGGAATTAGTTCCATCACCCAACACAAGACTGTAGATGTCATCACCACCAAATTGGATGGCAACTTCTGTTTCATCCGCACCTACACCATTAGCGGCAGCAGCTGTTACTTTCTCGATATATTCGATCGTAGCAGATGTTCCCTGACCAGCGGCTGGTGTCCATGTTGCAGCTGCAGTGTCTTCTGAGGAGAAGAAACCAGACAGCGTGATTTCACGGGCATCAGCATTGAAGAAGTTAATCGAACGATTAGCCTCATCAAACTGGTAGCTATACGGCTCACCAAATTCAGTTGCATTCAATGTATCCATCATTGTATCGAGAGCATTTTCAAGCGTACTTCCGACAAATGTTGTAACACCAAAGACATAATTCACTGAAGTTGATGACAGTGCGACACCATCAAGACTGAAGTTAATGCCACCAAGAACATCTTGGTTAAAGGCAAGAGCAGCCTCTGTAACATTCTGAATATCACCTTGGAATACAAGGCTTGATGTAGTCAGAACATTAGTGTCATTAGCTGATGCAACAGCCTGACGTGCGTCACTGAAGAAGTAGTTACTATCGACATTACCGCCACTATCACTACCGAAGCTGAATGCACGACCACCAGAATGCTGGATCAGGATTTCATTTGTGTCACCAAGATAGGTAACTGAAATCTTATCAGACTCTGTTCCGCCATAAACACCCAGATTTGTTCCAGAAACCATGCTGACAGTCATCGCGGAAACGCTGGACTGCAAGAGAGCTTCTAGACGTGTAGCAAAAGCTGCACCGGTTGTTGTGTTAGCATCGTCAAGTGTCATGCTGAAGGTCAAGTCGGTTGCAATACCATCGTCCAAGAAGTTGAACGCAAACGTACCAGCAGTTGCAATTGTACCATTGCCGATAAAGTTACCGAGTGACAGACGAACAGAACTTGTTAGTTCAGTTGAACTTGCCAGCGTAGAAGATACGCCACCACCAGCTTCAACAACACGTGCTGTACCAACTGATGAACTAAAGCCTTCGACACTTAGGTGACGACCATCAGTACTTGTAACAGTGACAACACCGTTAGAGTAACCGACATCAATATCATCGTAACCAGATTGGATACCTGCACGAAGAGCTGTCAGAATTGTATCGTCATCGACAGACTCGTGGAAGTTAACAGCACTGATAGTCAGGGCGTTATTGCCGTCACCATCTGTAACGTTAAATGTGTATGCAGCTGTTGAACCATCAAAGAACACATCAGAAAGCTCAATGTTAATGATTGTATCATCAACAACACCCTTAGCTGTTACAGCAGATGAAGAAATCGCTGCATTTGCAAGCTTGAGTGGGTCACGCTGTTCTGCATGCGCATCAGTTACAACATCAACAGTTACATATTCAGTAGATGCACCGACTTCAGTGTTTTGATAATCAAAACCTGAAAGGTCGATTTGACCACCCTGAGTATGTGTCAATGTAAGAACATTACCGTTCATGCTGGCTGTGATAGCATTCGCAGTTGAAGCAACTGTTGTAATTGGTGCATCAACGTTGTTTGCATCTGTACCAAACAAATGACCAGTACCGTTACCTTGGGTCACATTAATAGAACGACCTTTAGCATCGGTGATAACAATTTCATTTGAAGAAAGTGTAACAGTCAGTGAATCGTCATACTGAGATTCCAACTCGGCCTGCAATGCAGTGACAATGTCACCACCAGTAACAGAATTGATTGTACCTGTGTCAACAATACGCTCAAGAAGGTCGATATTCTTAATGGCGGTATCACCAATCTGAATAGCAAACTTCAATTTGTCGTAATTGTCTGTATCGGTAAAATCTGTTCCCAACGTACCTGAAGTTGTCAGAGTTGTCAGAGAAGAGTTACCGCTGACTGTTGTATCAACAGCAGTTTCAGCAAGTGTTTTCTCAACTGTCTCAATAAATGTTTCCATGACAGCGTCATTGTCAAGCTCAAGAGCAAGACCAGCGATTGTAGCTGTCTGACCATTTGTTGTGTCAGTTACAACAAGATCAAGAGATCCATCATCCGGGAAAGTGATATTCATCACTGTTGCGGCAGCACCTGTACCGGAAGCGGTAACACCAGATACGGTTGAAGTGCTTGTGCTAGTTACAGACGATGTTGATCCAGAAGCAACACCAAGTGTGCTTGAGGACATATCGCCGATACCAATGTCAACGGATTGGTTGCTGTTAGCACCAATGTGGAATGCCATATTTTGGTATGAACCATCCAAAATATTGCGAGTATTGAACTGAGTTGTACCTGCAATTCTGTCGATTTCATCAGAAAGTTGAGAAACCTCAGCCTGCAAATAAGCACGGTCAGTGTCATTATTGGCATCATTGGCAGATTGCAGGGCAAGTTCACGCATCCGTTGTAGGATGTTTGAAATTTCTTGCATGGCACCTTCTGCCGTTTGAGTTAGAGAAATACCATCATTGGCATTTTTAATAGCAGCCTGAAGACCTCGGACTTGAGCTTCCATGCGGTTGGAAATTGCAAGACCCGCGGCATCATCAGATGCGGAGTTAATACGAAGACCTGAAGACAGGCGCTCCATAGATTTTTCAAGATCAACATTGACCTTACGCATAGCTTCTTGTGCTTGAAGCGAAGCGATATTGGTATTGATTGTGACCATAACAGTCCTCCTTTGCACGAACACGCAAATTTAGAAACGACACATTGAGAAAAGCTTTAGGTAAAAAACTTTTTTATTTTGACTGCTATTGCGGAAAAAAAATTAACAGAAATTAGAGGTTTAAGGTCGGTTTGGCACGCGACTTGCTCACTTTTTTCAGGATTTTATTACTAAAAGAGTGCACAAATGAGTAATATCAATACAAATATGTCTGCGATTAAGACTTTATACCATCTGGAACGCAACCTTTCCGGCATGGATAAGGCCATGGAACGTATTTCATCAGGCATGCGAATTACCAATGCAGGTGATGACGCAGCTGGCGCAGCAATTGTCAATAGAATGACATCTCAGATTAGAGGCTTGGAAAATGCCATCAGAAACTCTGCTGACGCTATTTCCCTGGCTCAAACTGCTGAAGGCGCTCTAAATGAAGTTTCAGCGATACTCCAACGTATTCGTGAACTCTCAGTGCAGGCAGCAAATGGTATCTATAATGGTGCTGACCGCGACAGCCTCAACGCCGAAGTTGTGCAATTGCAAAACGAACTCCAGCGCATTGCCGAAACGACTTATTTTAATGACTCGCTTCTTCTGAATGGCACTTTTCAGGATACAAATTTTCAGATTGGTTATACCGACGCACAAACACACACAGTAACCATTGAAGATGTTCGCCCATCCGCTTTGGGGGAATATACATTATCTACTAGCCAGTCAGGTCAGGCATATGCGCTTGACCAGAATGGCAACTTTATCCCTGCTGATGCCAATACACCTATTGATGCAACAAATGGTCTTCGTGTTGATGGTACGAGCACGGCTGTCGCGCAAATTTCTGTTCTTAATGTTAATTACGCTGGACTCAACCCGTCTTTGGACACTTTGAGCATTTCGGTCGATGGACATTCAGTCAATGTAGACCTTTCAGCCGTAACTGACCAAAACAGCTTGGTAAATGCACTGACAACAGCTTTATCTGGGGACAGCACACTATCTTCCAGATATACATTCTCAGGCGACCAAGCCAATGGGCAAGTTACAGTTACAGCTCAACAGGCGGGTAATCCGTTCACAATCGATGTTGCACACACGAATAATGCCGTTCAACAATCCGACTTACAGGCAGGCGTCAGCTCTACTTCAGCAGACCAGCCAAGAAAACTATCTCTAGATATCAGCAATTTCAGTAGCATTGACATGGCCAATGATACGCTGAGCCTAACCGTCGGCACGCTTGATATCCCTGTGACACTCAGCAACGCGATCAATACGAGTAATGACCTTGCCGATGCCATCGCTGATGCCGTGCAAACGCAATACGCAGCCGGTAACACACTTGTTAATGCTGTCACCGAGAATGGCAGTGTCATTTTGACCGGAACAGGTGTGAGTTCTTATTTTACCGCCAGCGTTAATTTCACAGATGCCAGTGGCGATAGTCTCAGCCCTATTACAAGCTCTGAAAGCCAAAGCTATCAGGCGCAAAGAGGTGAAGCCGTCCAGCAATTGGATATTACTGGTTTTGCAAATTTTGATAATGCGAATGATACCCTCACCTTCACCTTTAGAGGTAATGAATATCAAACACTGACTGGCAGCACATTGATGCCAGCAGTCAATGAGGCAAACATTGCAACTTTGGCTAAAGCAGCCGTCACATCAGGCGATGCAGCACATGCTACCCAGACAGTAGCCCTCAATATTGGTGGTGCTGCCATAACTAATGTCACCCAGATGGCTACCAGTGTCGGTGATAGCTTCACTGTTACTGTTGACGGTACAGCTTACACGACAGCAGCACTTGGAAGCGCAGATGCCGCCGGACTTTTGACATCAATTCAAAATGCCACAAATACAAGCGGCGGAGTTCTCAGTGATTTGTTTACCATCACACAAGACCCGCTTGGCACTTTCAGCTTCCAGCACATTGATAATGACAATCATGCGATTGCAATTTCAGGTTCTATTACAGATGGCGCTATGACTGGCGATATCACAAATGTAATGACACTGGAAATTGATGGCGCGCCTCTTGATGGAGACTTCTTCTCAGTCGGCGATCGCATTGTTATTGAGGTTGGCAGTTCAACTTATTTATCTGCTGCGATTGCTGACAATGGCACAGCCGGTATTGATCAATCAGATATTTTGACTGCCCTACAGGCAGCAACATTGTCAACAAATGCGGCCACTAACTTGTCAGCCGCCATGACAGTATCAGCAGGTAGCACTGAAAATGTGTTCAACTTCACGCCCGCGGTCGGCGTTGCAGACGCACAGGTTGTCATCAAACGATCACTTGCCATGGATTTGAGCTATCACGGTGTTGCCCTCTCTGGCACATCCGGAAGGCTTGATTTCAGCAACGCTACAGCCTCAGATAATGTGAGCCTTGCAGTAAATGACAACGCAACAACCGCGATGGATATTACGCTCAATCTGCAATCAAATGGTGTGAATGCAACCGTCACCGGTAGCGACTTTGATGATATTGCCCATGGCGACTCCTTTACAGTCGTGGTCGACGGTACAGATTTTACCGTTACTGCTGATGGTAATGGGGATGCCAATGTCACCCAAGCAGAACTTGTGACATCGCTCCAAAACGCTACAAATGCAGCTGGAACAGCATTATCAACGCTTTTCACCATTGCAGCAGGCGGCTCAGACCATATCTTTACTTTCCAGAGTAGCGACGGCCTTGATCATGAAATTGCTATTGTCGGAGAAGCTTCCAGTAGTAGTGCTTTAATCTCAACGACATCTAGCTCTGCAAGTGGCGACGGCATGAATTTCGCCACCAGCGGTGACATAACACCGGAAACAGCACGGGTGATGAAAATCACCCCATCAATCACCAACTTTTCTGCTGGTGTTGACACGCTGTCTATTGTCATTGATCAGCAAGAATTAAGTTTCTCTGCTGCTGATTTACAAAATGTCAGCAACGAACATGAACTTTCGCGCATTATCACGGATAGAATTAATAGCGATAGCTTCCTCTCAGGTCGTGTCAGTGCGTCTTTGCGCGTAGTCAGCGACGCGCTTGAAATTCATATCACTGGCGTTGCAGCATCTGACAGACCAGCTAATTTTGACTTCAGCCTAAGTAAAGCAACCGGCAGCACCTGGTCACTGGCCTCATCGGAGGAAACAGCTTTTGCCAAAGGTGTTACAGCTGTCCAACCAACCCAGAAGCTTTTTACTTTTAATGAGGCTGGCATTGACCCAGAAAATGATACCTTCACGGTAACAGTCAACAATCAGTCAATTACAATTGATCCACAAAACATTTCCGATGGCCTCGTTTTCAACCCTGGCAACCCAATGTCTAGTCAGGATATTGCTGAGCTTGTTATGCTGGAAATTAACAATAACGCTTCGCTTTCAGCTCTTGTTAGAGCGCGTGTCCCAGGACCAGGCGATTATGCAAGTGAAGGTGCAACAGCTTATCTCAACCATCTTGACGAGGTTATACTTGAAGGATTGGATGCAGACACAGCTTTAACGACATCATTGACACTTGTTGACGGCGCTTTGCCAATTACCGAGACGGTTCAACAGGCAAATACATATGCCGCGTTGGGTTCATCTGGTTTATATCTGGACTCCAGTGGTAACGTTCTAGACAGCAATCGTCATCAACGTTTTGTGAATGCCAGCAATCAGGTCACTGAATATAGAATTGCCGATAGCGGAGATTTGATTAATGAAGACGGTCATGTTGTTTCCGTCGACGCCAATGGTCAGCCCGATTCAAATGGATTCCTAGCTGCAGCTAATGGCACCCTACTCAAGCCCGTCACATTCGAAATTGTTGACGCCTCTGGTGTTCTGCAAGGTGGCACAGGCATACCTCAAACTGCGACAATAACAGCCCGCACAGCAGCTAGTGGCGCGCTCTTGCTAGGCTCTGCTTCAGCAGCAACACCAATTGCAGGCACATCAGCAGCGAATGCCGCGAGCCGTATTATTGATGCGGAAGACATCACGATTTACGGTCATGTTGGTGAACATACTATTGATATCCGAAATGGCATGACGGCTAAAGAAATTGCTGATGCCGTGACCGAAAAATCAAGTTCAACAGGTGTAAGTGCTCAAGCTGAGACCCGCTTGCAGCTTTCATTCGACAAGCTTGCAGGTAATGCTTTCACGGATACAATGTCCTTCACGCTTTATGGCATGGACGGTAAGCCCGCTGATGTAACCGCAACTCTTAACTTTGGTGGTCAAGGCTCTGGGTCAGGTGAAATCAGGGCTGATTTATCAAATTTGCGTAATGCGATAAATGCAAAATCTGGAACAACGGGTATCACTGCAACATTGTCTGACGATAAACAGACTATCAATATGTTGTCTGTAGACGGCTACGACATTGTCATTGAAAACTATGACTCTGTATCCATCCGCAGTGGCATGACAGCACCAGCTATGCGTCTTGTCGGACTTGATGAAAATATGGAAACAACTGGACAACCAATTGTTCTGGCTGACAGCTCTACTCCGGATGCCGTAGATAGCGCCCGTGTAACTGGACAGGTCTCCTTCCATTCATCCGAAGTGTTTTCGGTTCACACAGCCTCAGATGGCGCAGCTGGTGGTGGCCTCTTCCAAGCAGCACCTGGCGCAGCTAATTTGAGAAGCGTTGCAGATCTTGACATTTTAACTGTTGCTAATGCCAAAACAATGCTTGGCGTTGTCGATGGCGCTCTTCGCAGAATTGATGCTGAGCGAGGTGATTTAGGCGCTACAATTAATCGTATGCAATATACAATTAACAACCTCTCCAATGTCGTTATGAACACGAAAGAATCAAGAAGTCGGATTCAAGATTCTGATATTGCAGAGGAAACAGCCAATCTGACCAAAGCTCAAATACTTCAACAAGCTGCTCAGGCTATGTTGGCACAAGCCAACCAGACCGCACAATCGGTTCTCAGCCTGCTACAGTAATTGAATTATAGTAATTGTCGGCCTGCCCGGTTATTCGAAACACGCACGGAAAGACCGACAACTAAAAGCCTCGCCTCGGCGGGGCTTTTATGCTTTTAAGCTTACATTTTAAAAGATGGCGTGTTTAGCGCAAAAAGTCAAATAGGCTTTGCTGACCAATTTTAGCAAAAGCCTGTTGTGCAGCATCTCGATTGATGAGTAATGCCTGCATTTCGGTCACAAGAGCAGCCAAATCAGCTTCTCCAAGCTTGGCAACATCTTCAGATACAGCCATTTTTCTCTGCGCCAGAATATCAGCTTGACGTGAAGCTTTGTTTAATTGCGCACCAACATAGGACTTTTGGACACTTAAATGATCAATCGCTTGACCAATGTCAGCACTCACATTCGAAATCAATAAATCCCGATCTGTTAGTCGGCGGGGCGACCCAATTGAGTTGCCATTCCCGTCTATCGTTGAAAAGTCTACATAACCAGTCATCTCATCAGCTGATGTTTCTATACCTTCAATCTGAACATCTGAGAGAATAATTTTTTCGTTCCTTTGATCCGTGAGTATGACAGCATCACCCGTCTCATCCAGTGTCGCTTGAATACCAGAAACATGTGATTGAGCATTAATCGCATCGATCACTTCCTGATATTTCCCTTCAGCAACATTTGCCGAGATTTCAACCAACCCTTCACTTCCTTCTAGAGTAAACGACCAGCTCTGAGGATCGCGCGTCACATTGAAATCAAGTGACGCAACACCCTGAGCGCTTGCTTGCTTAGTCAGCGCACTTGCCTGTTTGATTGTCTCAGCAACGCCGGAAAGCATATCGAATATACTTTTTCGTCCGCCGGAGGTCTCAACACGACCAAAAACAGTTCCACCATCAATACCATTTGATAGTGTCATGCTTTCAGAAACTTGCAGCTGTGGACGTCCCCGGTCACCATTATAAATAATACGACCATCGGGTTCAGTCACAAAAGCATCTTCATGGGTTTTAAAACCTGCAAAAAGGCTTTGCCCTTGCGTGTCGCGTGTGTTCGCAAGATTAACCATAACACCCACGAGTTCTTCAACCTCTGCTACAATCGCCTGACGCTCTTGGACACCATAGGTGTCATTAGCGGCTTGAACTGCTAACTCACCGATACGTATCATTACATTTGTGGCTTCTTGTAAAGCGCTGTCACTCAGAATAAGACGTCGCGTACCGGACTCAATATTATTTTCAAAACGCTCAATAAGATTCTGTTGCTCTTTCGCTGCAGATAGATTTACAGCCGCAACTGGGTCATCGGATGCACGGAGAATTTTTTTACCCGAAGCTATACGCTCCTGAATATCCTGAACTTCTTTTGATATTTTACTGAAATTATTAATTTGTGTTTCGTTAAAAAACTTTGTGCTTACCTGCATAATAATAACCCTAGATAGAATCCATTAGTGTGGAAAACATCTCTCTGGCTGTAGAGAGAATACGCGCTGAAGCCTGATAGGCTTGTTGAAATTCAATAAGTGCAGCAGCTTCAGTATCCAGATTAACACCCGAAAACGAAAGCTCTGCTTCTACCGCCGCATTGCGGACTGCTTCAGCAGATGCCAGACTAATATCGCTTGACCGAACCGCCGCACCAACCTCAGTCACCAGTGCGGCAAAAATATTTCTGAAGCCGCCACCTTCTTGGCCATCAAGAGAGACATTCTGTAAATCCATCATCGCATTTATATTGCGCGCATCGCCGGCACCATTATTGCGCGAAACAATATGAAAAACGTCACCCTCAACTGCCTTACCGCGCATTTTGAAAGCAAAGCCAGCAGCTTCAGCCTGACCGTTTTGATCCAGACGGCGCGTTGCTATAGAATGTCCCGTGGAGCTATCAATCACTTCAATTAAATTGCCAGTTTCATTAACAACTTCAACATCCAAAGTTGGAATTTCAGGAACCATTGGTGCAATATCAAATTGAGCAGCCAAATTCCGCGCGCCGCCTCCGGTCACAACAATTATTAAATCCTCTGGCGGAAGGTCTCGCAGGCTCACGATTTTATCGGCAAGACTTTCAGCGCTCGCCCTGACTTCAAGCTGACGACCATTAACAGAACGAACATCAATATTTTCTTCATCACGCTTCAGATCAAAATCGGCTACGCGGTAACCCAATGCCTGAGATGGCCTATCACCGGTGAAAGAAACCGGGCCTGTGGTCAAGTCATGCTCAAGAATAAGTCGACCTGCATCACCAACAGTTGGCTCCCAACGAGCTGTCAAATCTGGCACTGATGGATCTGTGGATACAGTGCCATCAGGGGCAATACCAATACTGACCCGTTGCCCATCAAACAAAACATCCATAGACCTTTCGCCATCCGCAAGGGTGATATTAGTTCCTGCATAACGTTGGGTCGCGGCAGATATGCCAAAGCGTTGAACTGCATCGCTATTACCAGCAATTACCTCATCACCTGGAATTGAAATGGCTGCTGCAGAAAGCGAACCGCCGGCAACAATCTGCAAATTATTATTGAAGTCATAATAAGCGGTTAACCTTCCCGGTTCACCACCCTCTACATCGAGTTCGTAGGAATCATATTGAATGAAATTACCATCCTCATCCACACGCTTTTCCGCATTGACGCGAATAGTGTATATGTCCCCAGCAAACGAAACGGTAACACTATCACCATCTTGCGGACGATTTTCTGGTGTTAAAGCTGTCTGACCACTCAAAGAAACCGTAACGGCCTCATTTCTCATTTGCGACACAAGTTCTTCAGCTATGGCCGTCTGAGTTATTACCGCCAAATCACCTGAAACGACATTCGCTTGGAAAGATGGCCCCCCATCATATGACGGTAAAACAAGACTGTAATTAGCCGCCGCAGCGAGTGCGCGACCCCGAACATTGACACCAAGATTATCATCCGCCAACGGGTTAGCTGCGAAAGTAACTGTCTTCTTGTCTCCAGCAATCGAACTTTCAATTTTGACCTGTCCACCCAGAACCGGGTTCAGCGCACTCTGCGAAATCACATCACCGACTTGCATATTAAAACTGTCACCAGCAACAAGTTTCAATTGACCAGCAAACCGCGCAGAGTCAACGCGCCCTAAATCTGTGACCTCACCAAAAACAACACTGTCACTCACAGGGGTACCTTCTGCGTCGATGATTTTAGCAGAAAAATTCGGGCTATCAGGCGAAAGTGTAGATATTAAAATATCATCTGCAGCATCACTGACCAGAACAATCCGATCACCCTGATCAGTAATCTGCGCTGTGATGCCCGTTCGGGCAGAGACTTCATTTACAGCAGTCTCCAGGATTTTAAGCTCACCGACACCAATATTAGCGCGAATGGTAATCGGCTCCTGATTTTCTCCCTCAAGATTAAAAATAACCTCACCGGGGGAGCTAAAATCTGACAGCATCACCCGATTAGTTGCCTTGGCAATGAGACCCGTTTCACCAATTGAAGTATTGAGTATATTCGCAACATAACCCGCCGATGCACCCGCCGGAATTTGAACTGATGTTGTGTTCCCATTCGCCAACTGGAAAGTGGCTGCATAAGCATCCGTCGCACTGTTAGGATAATCTCCATACCCACCAAGCGCAAGTGGCGCACGCCCATTGGCGCCTAACGTCAATTCCTGTAAGCCACCGGACCTTAGAATTTCCATATCCATTCCGCGGTAGGCTTCTTCTGTATCATTCAGATAATTACCAAAATAATCGGCATGAATTGAGAAGCCGTTTTCCGGTGTAATAATGTTGGCTATTTGAGTCTGCGTCAGCGGAGTACCCGCCAAATGCCGCCCTTCACGCGTAAATATTTGAATATCCGACGCTGATTGAGCTGAGTTAATACGGCCTGTAAGTGTCGTCCCCGCTCCCAGCGTCACAACACCATTCGTGAAATTACCCTCAGAAGATGCAAGTGTCAGACTTCCACCATCACCGCTAGCAAACAAACCAAGATCACCCAGCGTTTTACCGCTATCACTTTTTATAACACCCAGTGCCATAGCTTGCGCGAGCGCCCCAAGATCTTCCCAATCAGCAGTATTTGAAGCCTGCGGGAAATTCACCTGATAATTCAGATTAAATCTGTGGGTGCCCGCGCCAGGCCCCTCAGACACGGCTATATCAAGATGCAAAGCAGAAAGCAGGTCACTTTCAGAAACATCAAAATTTACCGAAGATTGCTGTTTGTAAGAAACCAGATCTAGGTTGGTTGTTCCGGCAGGAACAGCCGCGACAACCCCATCCTTCAATAGGAAGGTGCTGTCCAGAGGGGACAGACTATTTTCAAAAACTTCGTCAATCAGTGACGGCGCGTCAAAACTAGCCGGCGTGATGGGTGAAGCGTCAAGGTCTGCATTGCTTTCATTGGCAATATCCTGCTCAACAACCGTCGGCAGAGCTGCAGCAATTTCTTGAGGCTTAGTGAGGCGAAACGACATGTTACGCGCCGCCCCAGATACATAATCTAATGATAGCGTATCACCACTTTGCGGCGCGCCAGAGACTTGCAGCTGAAAACCGGGGCCTGTAACAACGTTTCCGGCAACGACAATAGAGTTGCTTTCTTGTCCGCTACCATCGCCAGCCATTTGAGGATTAAGCAAAGCCCACTGACCAACATCTTCTCTATATATAAAATCCAAGCGTTCCGTAGGGACAATAGATGAATTAGAAACTGTAAGTTCTGCACTCAAAGAGGCTTTGTTTGCCATGCCGAAGGTAAACTCAAGATCGGAGGTGGAAAACATATCCATGCCTTTTAGACCGTCAAGCGTCACACCCCTATTGTGAACATCATTCAAACCTCTAGCTACAGATGTTGCCAGATAATCGATATCGCGCGCTGTATCACTCAGGAATCTGTAAGAGTCCACTAGACCCGCTAGCAGCCCCTTACCAATTTGACTTGTCGCTACTTTAGATGAACCGGAAACCAACACAGGTTGTAGCTGCCCCAATTTTTCAATAACATCTATTTTATTGAAAGTTTTACCTTCAACCAGAACAGGGCCAGCCACAGTCTCACCCAGCCGTAATGTTGCGGTGCCACGTGCCTCATAGGTGACCGTCACCTCAGCAAGCTCAGCAATTTCACCGATAATTTTATCCCGATTATCCAGCAATGAATTAGAGGATTTCCCACTTTGACCGGCTGACAATAAGCGCCCATTAACGTCTGTAAGCTGTTCGGTTAAAATATTTAGAGCTGTGACCGTATCATCTGCTCGCCTCATCGTCG
This sequence comes from uncultured Alphaproteobacteria bacterium, assembly GCA_938091085.1. Taxonomy (GTDB): domain Bacteria; phylum Pseudomonadota; class Alphaproteobacteria; order RS24; family RS24; genus Micropelagius. Next base: position 13,175 of record CALKOC010000055.1, on the reverse strand, counting down.
CTTGCTGTAGATTACCTACCTGTGTGGCAGAAAAATTAAAAGCTTCGGCAAGGCTTTTACCCTGCTCAATCGCTAAAAGGCGAGGCGGGATATCCCCAGGTGCTGCTGCCACATCCTGCAACACACCAAAAAAACTTCCGATTTGAGTGCCTAGATCAGCGTCACTTGGCAGAAGTGTATTTTCCAATTCTCTAAGTTGATTAGCATAGACTGTGATGCGTTCAAACTCAGCCGAAGAAGAGAATTTTTTATTGAGCAAAAACGCATCAAATGAGCGCCGAATATCCGAGACCCGCACCCCCAAGCCCGTCTGACTGGCAATAGCTGTTAAACCACCCTGACTGCCGGCAACCTCTTCAAGAGATGCTGCGCGTTTATTATAACCATCCGTATTAATATTGGCGATGTTCTGACCCGTTACCGTCAACGCTTGACGATAAGCCTGAACACCACTTTTACCAATGTCGAAAAGGCTGGCCATTGTTTACTCGTCGCCTCCGACATGGTCTTTAAATTGAGAATAAAGTGCCTCAGCAATACCCAATCCAGTTTTTTGCGCCATTAATTTTGAATATTCCTGATCCAACATGGATTGGAACGTATCCGATGCCTGATTAGAAAAAAGTGACTTCGCTAGCTCACCTTTGCGCGCTTCTTTAAGAAACATATCCGCAAAAATAGCCTCAAATTGCTCGGCGACTTCTTTCAAATCATCTTTCGAACCTGAATTATTCTGACCCAGCATCATGCTGGTTTGAATGTCTAACGCTGTTGGCTTGATATCCATAATAGGTCCTAAATCACAATCAACTCAGCCCGCAACGCGCCCGCCTGACGCAATGCTTCGAGAATGGCAACTAAATCTGCGGGGCTTGCACCAACCGCGTTAATGGACTCGACAATGCTGGAAAGATCCACACCCGGATTAAACACAAAGGCCGGGTTTGTTTCCTCTTCAACAACAATCTCAGTATCATCTTCAACAACCGGCTCTCCAGCTACCGCTGCCGCCTGATTATCGTTGAGAATAACATTTTGCACAGCGGTCACATTCTGAGATTCATCCACCTTAACTGTGAGTGAACCATGAGATACAGCAGCGGGTGTTACCCTCACATCACCATTAATGACAACTGTTCCAGTGCGTGCATTCACGATAACTTTTGCCGCCGGACGGGCTGGATCGACCTCAATGTTTTCGAGCATGCTTAAAAAGGAAACTCTCTGAGCCGGATCAGCAGGACCACGGACTTTTACTGAAGTATGATCAAGAGGAATTGCCACCGCATCTTGAACAAAATCATTAATGGCTTCGGCAACATTCATCGCGGTGCTGAAATCACCCTGATGTAGATTTAAAATTATATCTTGATTGGCTAATAGTGGGCTATCAACCAGCTTTTCGACTGTCGCTCCACTTGGGATACGACCTACAGTCGGTACATTCACAATGAGCTGAGAGCCATCATTACCCTCAACACCAAGGCCACCGACCAACAAATTACCTTGCGCTATGGCATAAACCTGACCATCTGCGCCTAAAAGTGGCGTCATTAACAAAGTTCCACCACGTAATGACTTCGCTTCACCCAATGTCGAAACTGTTACATCCAACCCCTGTCCAGGCTTTGAAAAAGGGCGCAAATCTGCAGTGACCATCACAGACGCAACATTCTTTCCCTTAATCCCAGAGGTCGGAACTGATTGCCCAAATTGAGACACCATTGATTGAATTGTTTGCAGGGTAAGAAGCGTATTCCCGTCACCCGATCCGTTGAGACCCACAACCAGACCATAACCGACGAGCTGGTTGCCGCGCACGCCAGCAACTTCAGTCATGTCCTTTAAACGATCTGCATGGGCTGGCAAAATCATCACCAGACCCATCAGAAGTTTTAGAGCTAATAAACGCACAGCTGGAAAATAAGCCGGAAAATGTTTCATTATGCTGTTCCTAAATTAGAAGGGTGAAAATACGCGCAATCCTCTGGTCAACCAGCCCATACGCGCCGTATCATGTGTCTGACCGGCACCTGTATAGGTAATTTCCGCATCCACAATTTTAGACGACTGAATAATGTTATTAGCTGAAATGTCTTCTGGGCGAATAATGCCGCGCAACCGAACATGTTCATTGCCATTATTAAGGGTCAGCTTTTTTTGACCCATAATCTCCATATTACCATTATCAAAGACGCGCACGACTGTCGCCGAAAGCTGACCGCGCAATGAATTGGACTGGTTTGCTGAACCACTACCGGAAAAAGACTCGCCTGTTTCAAGCTTATATTCTGTGTCCTTCGCAATTTCTGAAAGCCCAAAAGTAAAAGGTAAAGAAAATGAAAGTTCATCCTCTTTATCTGAACTTGTACTTTGTGACTTTGATGCCGAGAATGTTTCACTCAGTGCCACCGTGACAATATCACCGATAGATCGGGCACGTTGGTCGGTTGTGAACAAACCCGTATTGGCTGCAGCTTTATAAATACTGCCATTTATCATGGCTGGAGGATTATGCGCGACCACCTCGTCATACCGAGGCATGAAGTTTTCGGATATTCTATTTTCCGCATATGTCGAGCAGCCGGCTAAAAATCCGGCTACACTACATTGTGCGACAATCATGAGATATTTGGAAAAGACATGTTTTGTTCGGGTCATCTTAAATTCTCAAATTAGAGGTTATTTGAGATGAAGCGGAGCATATCATCAACTGATGTAATCGCCTTTGAGCTGACTTCATAAGCTCTCTGGGTTTCGATCATATCAACCAGTTCTTGCACAACATTCACATTGGAACTTTCCAAAGCACCTTGAACCAGCTTACCAAAGCCCTGCTCTAGCGGATTGGAAAGAATAGGTGCGCCACTGGCTTCGCTTTCAACCAAGAAGTTCTGACCGATAGGCTGGAGACCACTCAGATTGGAGAAATCAGCAAGTGTAAGCTGACCAACCTCCTGCGCGCCAACCTGACCAGGTACAGTTACAGAGACAGTGCCATTTGAGGAGACACTGATAGAAGTTGCCTCATCTGGGATTTGAATTTCAGGCTGAACCACATACCCGCTAGACGTGACCAGCGTGCCTTCAGCATTTCTTGAAAATGCGCCATTACGCGTATAAGCAATCCGATCATCCGGTAAAAGCACCTGAAAAAATCCTGTACCTTCAATAGCAAGATCGAGCGCATTGTCAGTCATCATGAGACTGCCTTGAGAATGCATTTTTTCGGTATTAACGATTTTCACACCGGTACCAATTGCAAAAGATGAATTTAGTCGGGTATTTTCAGATGTCTGATCACCAGCATAGCGACGAACTTGATAAAGCAGGGACTCAAAATTTGCCCGGTCTTTTTTAAAGCCTGTTGTATTAACATTAGACAGGTTGTTGGCAATCACCTGCATTCTTACTTGCTGGGCATTCAAGCCACTTTTAGCAACATGCATTGCATTGGCAGTCATGGGAACTCTCCTTTAAAATACCACTTAAAGGACAATTGCAAGCCTTGTGCCAAATGCTCTTAGCCAGAGTTTTTGTTCAATTTTTTAAGAAGTTTATCGCGGCATGCGCATAATTGATGCGCCACTCTCGTCAAGTTCACGAGCAACAGTCATGAGTCGAACATTAAGTTCATAGTGCCTTTGTTTCTTGAGCATACGAACCATTTCGTCAACAGGGTTAACGTTACTGGACTCCAGATAGCCTTGTGTGATCTCGGCTTGTTGATCAGGCTGAATAGCGCGTTCATCGACAAATCTGATTTCACCATCAATGAACTTTTTAAGGTCTTTAACCTCAGGGGCGATAGTCGCAACAAATCCGATTTCATCGCGCTGTCCGGGCTCGCCATCTAGGGGTTCAATCGTTATCCGTCCATCGTTACCAATTACCAACTTACGATAAGGGGGCAAGACAATTGGCTGCAGTCCAGCATTCAAAACTTGGTTGCCTTCCCCATCAATAAGAAAGCCGTCAATATTAACTCTGAAATCACCACGACGTGACAAGGCAATATCGCCTTCAACAGGCTGGATAACAAAATAACCATCCCCATTAATGGCTACATCGGTTTCATTGCCGGTATGCTCAATACGACCTTGATCATCAGAAAAACGGTTCTTTCCTTCCCGCAGAGCATAGGCACGCGTTTCATGCGCCTCCATAGACTTCAAGAAGCTGCTCTCAACATTTTTAGGCTCTAAGTCACGCCGAAAACCAGGGACAGACACATTCGCTAGATTATTTGAGCGAATGGTGCTGTCTTCTTGTGCATGCTTAATGGTGTTAAGTGCTAGGTGAACCAGGCGATCCATGAATTATCCCTTAATTACATTCGGATGTTAATAATGGACTGTGTTAGCGTTGTTGTTGTTTCAATCGCTTTCGCAGACGCTTGGAAGTTTCTTTGAGCCGTAATCAAATTAACCAACTCTTCGGTAATATCCACATTTGAGCGCTCCAAAGAACCAGAGAGAATGTTACCAAAGCCCTCTGCACCCGCCTCACCGACCTGAGGAGAACCCGAAACCGCCGTTTCAACATAGGTCGCGTTACCAATCTGTTTTAAACCGTTTTGGTTGTTAAAGTTGGCAACAACGATTTTACCAAGCGGATTGTTCAAACCATTCGTATAGTTAGCGCGGATTGTACCTGAAGCATCAATCTCTAGACCATCCAGACGACCAGAGGTAAAACCATCCTGATCCACTGCAACAACCGAGAAGGGCTGGGCAAACTGGGTCGAGGCCGAGAAGTCAATATCAAGTGAGATTGAAACACCTTCTTCCTGCTTCTCATAGTGAACCGTGTTTTTAGGGCTTACGAGCGTACCTGTTTTATCAAATGTAAGTTCGCCCTCATCAATGTAAAGCGGGAAGTAACCTTCCACCAAATTCGCTGGTGGCGATTCAACAACCTCACCTTCGGCGTTAACATACAGTGCCACGCCGTCACTATTCGTTGCTTGAACAAGATTAAAGATTTGTGGAATTGAACCCACACCCAAAGGCACATCATCAAGACCCAGTTTGGCGCTACCATTCACTTTAATCGTGGACGTATTACCGCGTGTACCCGTTGTAAAGGTGAAGTTATTCGTATCCGTGTTATAGGACACGGTCACACCACCAACTGTTTCACCGGTTGAGGGATCTTGAACCTGATTAATTCTTTCTTCCAAAGCAGTTGCAAGGGTAGAACCAACATAAGAACCGCCGGGAACTGTAATGATACCACTGATACCATTAACCGAAACGTTAAAGATATTCTCCCCAATCTGACTGGAAAGCGTGAAAACCTCAGAAAGGTTTTCCTGTGCCGTCGCACTTGTCGCAACAGCTGGCTGCGACCCCAGGCCTCGCCCATTGGAAAAGATAATATCAGTTTTCGTCGAGCCAACGCCCATGAGTTGGTTATCACCTGCACCAACTGTGCGCTGTGTCAGATCAAATGTATTGTTAACGACGCTACCGTCCGAATCGGAAATCGCAAAACGACCAATCTGAATATTTGACGCTTTTTGCTCTTCACTTACCCCAAGCGCACCATCAGCGGCGATATTCTCACCCGTGCTACCACTCGCGAAAGTAAAGGTTTTCGTGTCACTATTATATTCAACTTGAATACCATAACGCTTATCATTGAGCTGAATTTCTTCACCATCGGCAACCAATGTTTCAGCCGTAAGAACCTCACCACCTCTGATAAGAACTGTGGACGCATCTTCTTCTGCAGGGATACCCAAATTATTGGATACATCTGCATTTTCAGCGCCGTAAATCTCAAAAGAATTGAAGTTAGGTTCAGTACCTGTACCCAGAATCGTCCGGTCTACCTGAAACTGCAATCTTTGATTAATCTCATCATAAGAAACTGTCAGAGGCGGATTCTTTTCATCCACCCAATCTGATGTAGTAGTCATTGCAGACGCGTTAAGCGAAGTCTCAAAACCGAGTTGCTCAAGTGTATCAATCACGGCACCCGTTGAATCTTCAAGAGTTAGAACCTCAGTACCGATGCCGATAATGCCGGCAGCACCGGTTACAGTCGCAACTTCTGTATTGGTATATTTGTGCCTAGCCGCAGCTGTTTCACGAACAATAATTTTTTTACTCGAGAAATTATCCAATGCGCCTTCAAACACATTATCCGCACCTTCAAAGAAAGCCTCAACAGTGGAGGACTCATTGCTCAGCACATGAGCTGTTGTACTGGTAATATTAAAGCCCGTATCTGGCAGACCCAGTCCAGTTGTGTTGATTGTAATAGATGTGTTAGCTGTGACATTAGAAACCTGGAATGTCCGGCCATTAAGGAATGATGCATTCGCTTCGGTGAATTCACCTGCAATCTGAATTGTCTCACCCGCTGTAAGGCCGGACGTGTCCGCAAGATTAACAGTCAGCGTATTTTGCGTAGCATCATATTTAATTGTGTTGCCGTCGCCATCAGCATTGACCACTTTTTTGTCATCATAAACATTGAGCGAAGGACGCTCGCCATAGAATGAATAAACAAGAAATTTGCCATTTGCAGTTACTGCTCCGGGGTTTGCCACGTCAGTATAACTGTCCAGTGTGTTATGCGTCAGATTGAATATTTGGGTTTGCTCCAGAATATCAGTAATTTGCGCACCTTCTGAACGACCAAATAATTGACCCGTATTACCAAAGTTAAAGGCACTTTGATTTGTGGTGTTAATAGTATCACCTGTGGAAACAATAAACTGGTTCAGTGCCGTATTCAGGCGCGCTTGTGTATGCGCCAGAAACTGCTCCTTCGTAAAGTCAGGTGAGGCACCTGAAAGGTCAATGCTCTCAATATCCGTAACATAAGACGCAGACAGTAAATCAACTGTAATCGCATTGCCGGCGAGTTCTTTCAAGCTTGATGTTGTGCCGTCAGAGTTCAAACGGCTCAGATTAATGTTAATCTCGTTATCAACATTCTGAACAATCTGAATCTTCTTATCATCACCATAGGCTGTGTTAATTGCCCGCTCCACCTCTTTAGCGAGGTCGGCAGCATTATATGTACCTGGGCGAATATCAATACTGACCGGCTGGTCACCATCATCAACATTCAATAATAGAAAGTCTTTCCCCCAATAAACATCATTGGCAGAGCCAGCTTCCCGCGTGGCTTTAAACTGCATCGGATCAGTCACAATCTCGACAAGCTTGTCACCCTCATCACCAAAGTCAAAAGCTGTTGTTTCACTTTGAATTTTGGCGGGCTGACTGTCTACCTGTTGTTGCAAATCATCGAGCTTATAAAGCGCAGAACCTTTACCTTCCAGGAAGTAGTTATCATCAGGAACATTCGTTGTTTGCGCGCCAAATCTATCAATGAAGATTTGGTTGGATGCATCATCAACCGCCGGCACGAGGTCAGGATTAATGATTGTGTCGCCAATAACCAAACGCGTATCGTATTTGTTGGTTGGATCATCCGCAGATGTCGCCTGTGTTTTGATAAAGTAGATTGTTGCAATTGTCGGGTTACCCAAATCATCAAAGATTGTGATTGATGTTGAGTTGGTAAAAGTATCCGGATTATCTGGATTAAAATTATATCCGTCAGCAAATTGCGCCTTCTCTGTGACAACGTCTGCATCAGCAGGCAAGTTCACCCCGAGAGAAATATTAGCTGTCGCTTGCGGATCACCTGATGTAACCGGAAGCTGCAACGGCACGGCACTGGTCAAGTCTTTCGCGGTAACCGAACCATCCTGGTTAACCGGATAAACAAGCAGGAACTGACCCGCTGAATCAACAACGTAACGGTCATTGTTAACGTTCAGTGAACCGTTACGTGTGTAAACTGTCTGAGCAGAGGTTAGAGACGGCTTCAATGAGAAGAAACCCTGTCCGGAAATCGCAAGGTCAAGCGCGTTAAGAGATGAAGCGATGTTACCTTGTGTAAACTGCTGCTTAATCCCTTTAAGAATTGTACCCGAACCAATCGATGAAGACGCGTTCTGCAATGGTGATGTCGCGAAGATATCACCAAATTCCGCCCGGCTTCGTTTAAAGCCCGTCGTACCGACGTTGGCAATGTTGTTGGAAGTGGCTGAAATATCAGCCTGTGAACCGTTCAAACCTGTCAGAGCTGTATAAAACGACATCTTCTATACTCCGTTACTTATCTAATACTTACTTACGAAACTTAATGACTTCAGAAGCGCTGATGGTTCCGTAATCACGGACATCCAATTGGACACCATCAAGACCGTTTCCAGTCGTGGCTGCTAATACATCTGCAAAGACTGAAGGCGAGACAGCCTCCAACCCACTTCCGGTATCTGCATAGGCTTCAACACGAATAACGTCACCAGATTCCAAAATCTCACTTGGAATATCCATCCAACTGAAACCAACAAGACCACGAGGCTGTGCGCCCATATCAACCTGATGCAGAATTTCACCCTGCTCATTGGTAAATCTGATATTGGACATTGAGGCACTTGACGGCAGGTCAACCACACCATGGATTTCACCATTTTCATCAGGACGAGCCAAATTACCCGGAACAAGAACTGAATGACCGAGCAAATTCGAGGCCGTCGCAATTCTGAATTCTTGTAATTGATCAGACATGCCCTTCAGCGTTTCACCCATATCGGTGATGCCTGTAACAGTTGAGAACTGTGCCATTTGAGCAATAAAGTCCGCATTATCCATCGGTGCGAACGGGTCCTGATTTTGAAGCTGAGTTGTCATCAGTTTCAAAAAATCAGCCTGACCGAGTTGATCGCGGCGCTTGGTTGTCGCTTCCTCTTGCTTATTCACGCCTAATTTATCGAGAATGGCATTAAGAGACTGGTTAGTGTCAATTGTACTCATGATTTACCTGCTTACTTTCCTAAATTGACCGTTTGCATCATCAAGGCCTTAATGGTCGTGATGACTTCAACATTGTTTTGGTACTGACGATTGGCTTCCAACATATCGACCATTTCTTCTTCTTGAGAAACGGCGGCAACATATACAAATCCATTCTCATCGGATTTGGGATGTGATGGCATATAAATAGCCTCTGGCTCACGCTCAAGCTTGACGATATCTGTCACACCGGTGGTCGCCACACCGTTACGTTTAAAGTTTTCTGAATATTCAGTTTCAAATACTGGACGAATGGCTTTATATGCAGCCTCTCTAGACCCTTCCATAGAACCGGCATTTGCCAGATTACTAGCAATAGTGTTCAAACGCACAAGCTGTGCTGACATCGCACGTCCAGAAATATCGAAAATGTTTTTTAAATCACTCATTATTCACCCCTGATCGCGGACATTAGTCCTTTAATGCGTCCATCAAGAAAATTAAGCGTGGTTTGGTAACGTGTCGCATTTTCTGAGAATTGGAGCTGCTCAACCGCAAGTTCAACCGTATTGCCATCCAGCGATGGATTGAGTGGTTGACGATATAGTGCTTGCCCAGTTGAATAAGGTGCTGCAAACGGGATATGATCACCGTGAGTGGTCTCAAGCGGACCGTCGCGCAAATGTTTGCGGATTTCGGTGTCAAAATTAATGTCACGAGCTTTAAAATGAGGCGTTGCGGCATTGGCAATATTCGACGCAATCATCTCATTACGGCGTCCGCGCAGAGATAAAGCTGAAGCGTAAATATTGAGATATTCTTTTATATCGTCCATTTCCGTTACGTTTCTCATCAGGGCATGAAAACATGCAATTACAAGGTTCGTTGGTCTGAAAATTGCAATTCCTATGCCAAGTGCCTTTGAGGAGTTAAAAATGGACAAATTTGATATGGAGTTATCCAATAACCAGTCGAAAACGGCTTTGCTTTCGCCGGAAATTATCGAAATTCGCGATAAAATCGTTAATAAGCTGGAGGGAGAGTCTCTTAAAGACATTCGTTCAAAGATTATAGATTTTCTTGCCAATGAGAAAAATGAAGAAACGCGTCTCGCTGCTTTAGCAGCAAGAATTGTTTTGCTCAGAAAGTTTATTTCTGAACTATCAGAAAATCAGGCATTACTCAGCGAAGAAGAAATAGAAGAAGTTAATAATGAGAGTTTTGATTATGATGAAGACCTCGAAGATGACTATGACGGTGAGGGCTTAGAAGACGACAGTCAATGGAAACGCCTCAGAATCATCGAAGACTGTGAAGTGAATGGCGTGCGTTTCCCGGCAGGCATCCAAATTGATGTGAAACTTATAGATGCGGAACGTTTGCTGGAGGCCGGTCAGGCTGAGATTATCGAAAAGCCGGTAGACCCCGAAGAAGAAACCGTAGAAACTGAAGAGGCTGAGCCTGAGGAGTCTGAAGAAGTTGAAGAGACTGAGCCTGAGGAGACTGAGGAAGCTGAGACTGAAGAATCTGAAGAAAGTGAAGAGACTGAAGAAAGTGAAGAGACTGAAGACAATGAGGGAGAGGATGATGAGGGAGAGGATGATGAAGAAAAAAGTGAAGAAGATGATAACCCCTCAGACTCTGGCGAAGATAACGATGTTTCTGAAGACGACGAGGACAGTTAAGCCTCAAATCGCCTTTATTATGATGGCGGGTTTTCTTGTTTCATCATGTGATGGGCTATCAAGGTTTAAACATGTCAGTTTCACCTGTTTGGATAATCGATTGGGAATAAAAACCATCGAACTCTACGTTCGGTCGATTGATAAACGTGTTGTTGTTTCCGACAAGGAAGGCATGTGGGAGATTAATCCTGTCTCACTCTCAGGTGATATGCTTGAAGCGGGCGATCAGGATTTAAAAATTCTGGTCAATCTGAAAACATCAAAAGTGCAAGCCATGACCGATGATCTGTTTTACACGCTAAGATGCGGTAAACAGGAATTTGAAATGTAAGTAAAAATTATTCTGAGTCAGGTCCATGGAATCTAACAATCGTATCCGCCTGTTCAGCTGACAACCCAGTGCCCTCGACAATTTCTGCGCGCTTAGAACCGCGTTGGGCCATCGCTATCGCCTTGCTGATTTGCTCCTGTTGCTGGAACGTATCCGCCATACGGGTGAATTCGCTTTCCACATTCTTCATCCGGCGAGATAAATCAGCAAGATCCGTCGGAATTCTATGTAAATCGCTAATCTCTTGATTTTTTGTGACAAATTCTTGTTTTAAATCTGACAAAAGAGCAATCATAGCCTGAAGTTTTTGGTTGGCTTGATCGTTGATACGGTACACATCATCAATGTTGCGTCGCATTATGCGTGACTGCTGCCAAAGGGCCAGAATTGCAAAGACAAAGAAAAACAGTGCCGCAATTTGAAGCAGAAAGGCTATGCCGGTCGGTGATGTAATAAAATCTGACAAATTTCTTAAACCAAATTCCTAAGTGCTTAATCTTTTCGCAGGCCATCGAGCTTATCAACCCAGTCGGCCATTTCCTTGCCAAGTGAATTAACCCAAGCCAAACGAGATTGGGCTATAATTTCAAGTTTTTCAAGCAACTTTAAATTATCTTTGAGCCGGACAACCTGTTCTGGCGTCAAACTGACCTCGCCGCTGCTAATAGCAGCAATTTGCTTAGGCAAATGTTCGTCAAGAACTGCACCAAGCTCTGTGATAGCACTTTCAACTTCCGAGTAATTAAAAGCAGAAGCCCCAACAGTGATATCTGTTGAAGATGAGCTTTGGACACAATTATGTGCCCGCTCGAGACTTTGCTCAAACGCCAACAAAAAGTCATCAAAATGAATGTGGAGTGACATAAGCTAGATATATCTAACTTTTTAACTCCACATAAGCATCTAATAAAGCATCAGAAACACGATCCAAATCAATCGGATAACGTCCACTTGAAATAGCTGCCTTAATCCGTTCAACTGCTTCAAAGTCAATCGGAGGCTCTTTGGAAAGATTAGAAAGATCTGAAACCTTTACAGAAGCCTCTTGACCTGGAGAAGTTACACGACCAGCGGCAGACGTTTTTACATCTGTATCAACTGACGCTTTTTGAACCACAGGCTTATTTTGTGGGTCGATGCGACTGACTAAGTTTTTTACTGAATCAACCATTATACTCTCCTACACATACTATAACGACTTACATCGTTTCCATTTTAGCATTAATTTTAATTTTTTTTCGATTAATCACAAAACCCTCAATTACAGTGTCGCTATTGAGGTTTCTGACCTTAATTATATCACCAATATGCCCGTTTTCTAGGGCAATACCGACGGTTGTAACATTAATACCGGATACCGTATTTTCAATATCGACTTGCTGTTCCGCCTGAATTGTCCAATTTGGGACAAGATGACGGGATAATAAAACCGTACCCTCACGTAGAGGTGTCTTAGTCTTTCGTCCAAGAACATGAGATACCTCAAAAAACCCACCAAAGCCGTTATAGTGAGGTAATACGACAGATTTGAGATTTTCTTGAGTTAGCAATTCACCCGCAGACACGCTATGAGCTAAAACAATTCGCGTCGCCTGGGTATCGTTCGTCGCATTATCTGCGTTAAGAGCCACAACAGACCCCTCAACACGCGTGCGGATATAAGCGTTTCTTTCCACCGGATATGCGCAGGAAACCCTGATTGTTTTAAAGGTTTCATTGGTTGCGACTGTTTCAAGATCATCCGCGCAGGTGAAATAAAATTTATCATCGCGCACCATCGGTGTCCCTTGGATTTGATGGGTTTTCAAATAGTCTGAAACTACTTCTTTGACCTCAACACCAACCACATCACGGAGAATCTCTTCATCCTGAGAATTATCAAGCGCGCCATGCACCTGAGATGGGATGAGAGATGGGATGAGTAAAAGCGTAAGCCCGAAAATAAGCTTAATTGCCGAAAAAGAAAATTTCATCACTAACCTTTCCCGACGACATATTGCTGGATGAGGTTTTTTGCCCCAAAATCATAGATTGAATCTCATTAACAGACGGCAAACGTAGTTTTCTACCCGCGAATAAATAGTTCGGATTTTGCCGAACAAAAGCCTTTGGGTTGGCTTGAACAATCGCCAGTGACAGGAACTCTCTGTTCAAGCCGCTACTGCGATAATATTTGTTCATTATGGTAGATAAGGTCTCATTGCGTCCAACAACATGTTCAGCCGAATGGTTGTGATCCTGAACAAAAGCATTATCACTATCATTACCTGAACTTCCGGCACTTTGGGCTCCATTATATTCAAGCACAATCAGCGCCTCTGCAGCTGATTTAGC
>CALKOC010000054.1 GCA_938091085.1 uncultured Alphaproteobacteria bacterium | reverse complement strand
TGCTGAGATATGCTGAGATATGCTGAGATATGCTGAGATATGCTGAGAGATACTGCTCGATATCTTGGTATTACACTGGGTGCTGTCAGTCTAATTTGAGGCAGAAATTGAAATCATTAGCGCTGCTATCAGGGTTATAGCGGGCATCTATAATTAGCGTAAGCAGCAATGAGATCATGCTAAACCATTATTCGCAATTCTAAGTATCATCTGTTCATAAGTGAGGCCTAAATTTATATTACATGATCTATAGAAATAACCTTTGCGGAGTCCAGGCATTAAGTTTGCTTCAACAAAATGTGGGATGCGGTGATGATCTAATTTAATATCAATCCGGCCAAAGGCTTTACCTTTCAGTGCTACAAATGCCGATTTAGCAAGCTCTGAGAGTTGTTCTCGAATAGCCGCGTTTTTCACAGCTATCACTTGTTCATTATCAAATCGCTTTATGTCAAAGTCGAGAATACGGTGACCATTTTTATTTTTCGGCGCGATTATCTCTATCGGCATGGCGGTGAGTAACCCGCTTGAACGATCCTCAAAAATACCGACGCTATATTCTCTGCCAGATAAATAAGTTTCAACTAATGAACGGGAATTTTGTTTATCCCAAATATCGGCAACTTTTAATTTAAAATCAGCAAAGTTGTTGACGATTGATTTGGCGTCAATGCCTTTGCTATCGCCGCTAGCGACTGGTTTGATAAAGAGAGGAAATGCTATGGGAATTGAGGACTCAGTTGGGTGTTCATCCGGTGCCGTCGTGAAATAATCGGCAGTTGCAAGACCTGCCTTTTTGATTAATACCTTGGCATTGCTTTTATCAAATTCGCCATCCAATGCAGCCTTGTTTGAAGCAACGTATGCGATACCATGTTGATCTAGATAATCATTCAGCCATAATTTTCGATTTTCAAAATCAAAATACTTCACACCAGAAAATACTAGGTCCGGACGTCTGGCGGCAAGTATTTCCAAATCAATTTGCTCGTTAATAAAAGTGATGCTCACTTGCTGGTAAGTGCTTGATAAAATAGTGCAAATCAGCTGCTCATCTATATCAATTCCAATATTGAGTGGAACAGTATCGCTCTTTAACAGCGAAGGTATAGAAACGATCTCAATCGTTTTGTTAATCTTCTTAGGGCTGATGGGAGGGGTGTGAGGGGTTTTAACCGTATATAAAGCAAGAGATGACAGTTGAGTTGATTTATCTCGTGCAAGCGCAATTTGCTTGTTGGTATAATCCATTGATAACCTTGAATATGCGCATATGCGCGATTTTATGGAACCATTATAGGTTCCATAGCCTTAAAGTATGAGAGTGTATTTAGAGATAAACACATAGAATTAGATTTATGTTTTTCTTATATGCTTATGTAAATCCAGCATATCAGATACTGGTAGAACTAGATACTGTTAATAATAGACAATGCTGGCGTCGACGGTTTTGGCCTTGGGCAATTATTAGAAACACGACAAATTAAGAAAATGCTCTCCTCCTATGTGGGTGAGAACAAAGAGTTTGAGCGCCAGTATCTTGCGGGCGAACTTGAGCTTGAGTTCAATCCACAAGGTACGCTTGCGGAACGTATTCGTGCAGGCGGTGCGGGTATTCCTGGTTTTTATACAAAAACAGGTGTTGGGACTTTGGTAGCAGACGGCAAAGAACATAAAAGCTTTGGCGGTGAAACATATATTATGGAGACTGGGCTGACTGCAGATTTATCCATCATTAAAGCTTGGAAAGGGGACGCGGAAGGCAATCTAATTTTCAATGCAACCACGCGTAACTTTAATTCCATAATGGCTACGGCAGGGAAAATTACCGTGGTCGAAGTTGATGAGCTTGTCCCAGTTGGTTCACTTGATCCCAATTTCATTCATACGCCTGGTATATACGTGCAACGCATTATCGAGGCGACATGCGAAAAACGTATTGAACAATTAACAGTTAGGGAGCGTGCATAATGAGTTGGACACGCGATGAAATGGCGGCCCGTGCTGCGCAAGAATTACAGGACGGTTTCTATGTTAATTTGGGTATTGGTATCCCCACATTGGTTGCTAATCATATTCCTGAAGGCATGAATGTGACATTACAGAGTGAGAACGGCATGTTGGGCATGGGGCCGTTTCCATTACGAGGGCAGGAAGACCCTGACCTGATTAATGCTGGTAAGCAAACGATTACAACCTTGCCGAAATCCAGCTTTTTTAACAGCGCCACAAGCTTTGCTATGATACGTGGTGGGCACATTGATTTATCAATTTTAGGTGCGATGGAAGTTGCAGAAAATGGTGATATTGCGAATTGGATGATACCTGGCAAAATGGTTAAGGGTATGGGCGGTGCTATGGATTTGGTCGCAGGGGTTAAACGTTGTATCGCTATTTTTGATCACACCAATAAACTTGGTGAGAGCAAATTTCTACAAAGCTGTACTTTGCCTCTTACGGGACAGAACTGTATCGACATGGTTATCACAGATTTGGGGGTGTTTTCCCGAGAAGGAGAACGTCGCCGTTTTTGCCTCAAAGAACTAGCACCCGGCGTTGAGGTGGATGAGGTGAAGGCTAAAACTGAGGCTGATATTGATTGGTCACAGAATTGAAAGCCGCCTAAACCGACTTTCTAATGATTTGTGAGTAGGGGGCCTTAAACAATTTAAATAAGTGGCGCCCCCGAGAGGATTTGCTCCCCAATGTCGTGAGAATGAGACCTCTACCTTCGGAGGGTAGCGTGACAGCAGCTGTAACCTCTGGTGAAGGCCTTTTAAAAAAGATTATTTTCAATGCCTCTGGCCTAGCTTGGGACAGGTCACGATAGAGTTCGAAGTTTTACTTTCGGCGGTTCACTGTGACCAACTACTCACGCGAAGCTTGTTACTTCAACTTTGTGTGTCAAACCAGGCTGCTTCGACGTCGGTTATTTTCTTTTCCAATATTGCGTATTCATCGAGATGTTGTTGCATGCGAGCGCTGTCAGCAATTGCATCGGGGTGGGACATCGCGGTCTCCAAGTGCGTTTTTTGCTCACTCAGTGTTTCTAATTCGGCTTCCAGTTTATTGGCTTTGGTAGTTTTATCTTTGGCGTCAGAGACTTTTTTCTTGGCCTTTTTGCTTTTTCTTGCCTCGGCTCGTTCCTTGCTGCGTTGTTCCATAATCGTGCCACGATAGGCATCCAAATCGCCATCATAGGGGACAACGCCTGCGTCTTTTACCAAATATAATCGGTCGGCAACCGCCGTGACTAAATGAGGGTCATGGCTTACCAAAATCACGCAGCCCTCATATTCGTTAAGTGCCTCAATGAGAGCTTGGCGCGCATCAATATCCAAATGGTTTGTCGGCTCATCGAGAAGCATAATATGGGGGGCATTGTGGCTCATGATGCAAAAGAGCAGCCGTGCCTTTTCACCCCCAGAAAGTTTTTTGATTTGCGTGTCGGATTTACCCTTATCAAAGCCGAATTTGCCTAAAAGTGCGCGACATTTAGCTTCTGGAATATCTCCAATAGCGGTGCGCATGGCCTCATAAGGGGTTGTCTCATCTTCCAGCTCATCGGATTGATGCTGGGCAAAATAACCAATCCGCAATTTGCTGTTACGCGCCAAATGTCCGCTCATTGGAGATAGATTGTCCGAAATAAGTTTGACCAAAGTGGACTTGCCATTACCATTCGCACCCAAAAGTGCGACACGGTCATCGTCGGTCAAACCAATATTGATTTTTCGTAAAATTGGCTTGCCCGGCTCATAGCCCACATCAACATCATCCATGGTGATAATAGGCGAAGCGATTTTCTCAGGCTGAGGAAAATTAAATGAGGTGGCACGCTCGGCAATTAGCGCGTCCACCATATCCATCCGCTCTATAGAGCGCAGTCGGCTTTGCGCCTGCCGGGCTTTGCTGGCCTTGGCGCCAAAGCGATCGACAAATGCCATCATCCGCTTTTTTTGCGCTTGTTGTTTCTCATATAACGCCTGATGCCCCAATCGTTTTTGCGCGTGGGCGCTTTCGAACTGGTCATAATTTCCGGTATAGAGGGTCAGTTTAAGCTGATCCAAATGGGCAATATGGGTCACCACTTTGTTCAATGTTTCGCGGTCATGGCTGATGATAATGAAGGTGTGTTCATAATTTTGAAGATAGCTCTCAAGCCACACAATTGCTTCAAAGTCCAAATGGTTGGTTGGTTCATCTAGCAGCAATAGATTCGGTTTTCTAAACAAAGCTGCGGCCAAAGCCACCCGCATTTTCCAACCACCCGAAAAATCCGATATCGGCTGGCTTTGTTGCTCGCTGTTGAACCCCAAGCCAGACAAAATAATGGCCGCCTGAGATGGCGCTTCATAGGCATTAATATCGGCAAGACGCATATAAATATCCGACATGCGGTCGACATCAATATCGGTTTCCAGCTCGGCAAACAGCGCGGTGCGTTCGGTATCGGCGGCCAAAACGAGGTCAATCAGGGGCGTGTCATCGTCTGGAATATCTTGCCGCACCATGCCCATTTGCGTGTTGGACATCATCGAAATATCCCCGCCATCGAGTTGCAATTCTTGCGCGATTAGCTTGAATAGCGTCGATTTACCCGTCCCATTGCTCCCGACAAGCCCGACATGATGGCCAGCCGGTATCGACAAAGACGCTTGATCAAATAATGTGCGGCCGGCAATGCGGTAGGTGATATTATTAATGTCTAACACTGGAAGTATTTCACTTTATTGGCGTCTGGCGCGAATATGTACAAACATGAGCCGCGTTACAAGTGGTTTGTTGAGCTTACGCAACGGCTTTTTGGCGCACCCGACAAGATTCGAACTTGTGACCTCTGCCTTCGGAGGGCGTAGGGCGATCATAAAACCTATGGTCACAGGTCATTACCACGGTCGTTTAAAAAAAGTTGACGAAAAGTAAACCCAAATTACTTCGATTTGACTCAATGGGGCGATATAGGTAATATACCCCCTATGGGTATACGATTTCTATTTCTGCTTTTTTTTCTGCCCCTGTCTCTGCAAGCGCGCCCCGTATCATATTCAGGCGGCTCGACTTTTATGGCTTTCTCAGATGAGATGAGAGACGCCGCTTATTACCATTATTCACCCAGTTACAAATATTCGCTCGGCATAGAGCTCGTTGACGAAAAGAAGGCGATGAAAAATCACACCAATTTTCGTTACACATATCTGTTAAACAGAAAAAACACCCAGAATTCGCAACGAAATCTCTATTTTCAATCGAGCTTAAGTGTTGGTGGGAACGATGAATATTCATATGGCTTTTTGGGCGATTGGGAAACGCGAAGATATTTCATTGGTTTTGGAGCGCAGGAATTGAAATCTAATTCACGCAATTACGATAAGCAGTTTGTCCAAATCGGTTTCGCCCCCTATCTCGGCGATTATGGCGATTTGCACAGCTGGCTGATGGTAAAATCAAAACACGATGGTCGGACAGATAAGTGGAACACCTATCCGGTCATTAAATTTTTTAAAGGCGATTTTTTACTGGAATTTGGCGTCGATGAAGAGGACGAACCAGATATTCACTTTATGATTAGATTTTAGG
>CALKOC010000053.1 GCA_938091085.1 uncultured Alphaproteobacteria bacterium | reverse complement strand
TAAATTCCAAAAGGAAATAGAGGTTGGATGTTGAAAATTATCTATGATTTGTTCGGTTTTAAACTTTGTAGGAATATAGATATTTTCTTTTTGAGAGCTTTGAAGCGCCTCATCTTGTATCAACACGTTTTTCAGATGCCAGTTTTGAAATCCTAAAATGCCGCTTTGTGCAGTTATTCTACTGACTAACTGATTTTGACTGTCAAACCGCATTATTACTGGGTTTCCTATCTGAATTGGATCTGTCTCAGACACACTTTCGGCATGTAAAATATAGTACCCGTCTTTTGTGTTTTCTTTCAGCCATAATCCATTCTTAGAAATTGAGAGTTTATTACTTTTTTCGTAAAATTTACTTTCCCTATATTGTTCACTCTGCGTGTAGAGATACGATGAGATTGGTTGCCAAAGCATCATAAAAAAGCACCCGACAAGGAGTGTTAGCAATAATCCTGGCATCAGAAATTGCCATACTGAAATGCCGGAAGCGCGGGCGATAATCAGTTCATTTGAGTTGCGCATTTTTGTGAAAAATCCGATTGTCCCAAAAAGAAAAATAAAAGGCAGAATTTCATTCATCAGATTTGGCAAACGCATCAATGAGATAAGCAAAATATTAAAAAAATGGAATGCTTCCTTATTTGAATTTGTTTGAGCGACTTCTGACATATCAAAAATCAAACTTATGAAGGTGGTGAAAATAAAAGCTCCCCCAATCCATATGAGGAACTGTTGACCAAGATATTTTTTTAACCGCGTATTAAATGTCATTTTGAAAGTCTTGTTCAGTCGTTTGGCTTTTCTTCAGCATTGTCTAGGTCAGCATTGTATGGGTCAGCATTAGTAGTGTGTGCAGTCATTAATTTAAAAATAGGCGGCCAATTATTCTTAAAGCCACCATATTGAAGATATAGACTAGCAAATATCAATGCTAAAACCGGCGGTAAGTAGATATTGGAAATAATACCTGACTTACTATCTGCGAGACCTGCGAAAATCATGGCCGTAATATAATAACCTAGTGTGAGTATTATGCAGATGGTCATGCGTCGTTTATTGCCATTTCGACCAAAGATTCCGGTAAGGATACAGGCAGAAACAATCATCCCGACTATCAGGGGGGTGAGGATGTTTGCAATACGTTTATGACCTGAAACCACATATTTTCGAAGGGTTTTAGGGTCAAGTTGGGATTTGTTAGAGGGGTTTAACAAATCTTTGAGATACATTTCATCCGCCTTAAATCGGATGTCAGTTGGCTTTTTTATTTCTAACCCGTTTTGATAGACATATTCCTCAAAGGACAAGCTGCCCTTACTATCTTGTTGAAGATCCTGCAAAACTTTGCCCTTAATTAACCGCATACCCGGTTGGTTATTATTCTGAACAATTTCAGCTTTTTCGGCAATATAGACAACAGATCTGTCCTTTTGGGTAGCATCATAAATAATGATGTTTTCATAAAGACCTTTTTCAGAGATGCTATTAACATAAATTGTCAAACCTTTGCCGATTTCACTGAAGGTGCCTGGCTTTATGAGGTTTACAAAAAGATTGTCAGCGATTTCTTTTCTTTTCTCTCGAAGTTCTTGCATGGTCATCGGCTGGATTTGAAATTCCATCAAAGCCAGAAAAAATGTAAGCCCTAAAGAAAGCAAAAGTCCCGGCGCGGCAAGTTGCCAACGGTTTTGTCCCGACGCAGAAAGGATAACAAGCTCATTATCGTTAATCATTCGCTGTTTGACAGAGATAAGAGCTGCAAGCATTGATAAAGGGATGACATGAACCAATAGTTTAGGCAGGAGTAAAAGTGTTAATCCAAAAAAATAAACTAGATTGTCAATGCGTCCGTCAATTTTGTCGAGAAGTTGGACGGACTGAACGATATAAACCATCCCCCCAAACATGAGGGTAATTATTAGGAACGCGATCAGATATTGCTTAAACAGATATCGGGCGTAACGGGGCATCGCTCTCTCTCAGATGAATTGACCTTGTTTAGCATATTAGAAATGATTTCCCTACCTTTCGGAAAATAAATATATATATTTGACACATATTTCAGCACCCAAACCAATCAGGAGCATCTTATGAATCTCACCTTCTCAGCTTTAAAAATACCCGCATCCGGCACTCTAGGCATAACGGTTGGCGACAAGGGGCTTGGGGCGTTAGGCAAAAAACTCAACGAGATGACGGGCGGTGCTCTTGAGCGCGCAATGAAAAATAGCGGTTTTAAAGCTGGATCAAAGTCCTCTCTAACAGTTCTTGAGCCCTCAGGTACAAAGCTTGGTAAAATTATTTTGATGGGTATGGGGCGTTCGTCGGCGGTTAAATCTCACGAAGTTGAACAACTTGGCGGGAAATTTGCCGCGGCATGTGAAAAAGATAAGGCGGCGATGATTTTGTTTGAAACACCAGAAGGCTATGCGCTGAAGCCTGATGAGGCGGCAGCGCGATTCGCGCTTGGTGTTTTGTTGCGGAGTTACAGATTTAACAAATATAAAACTGTTAAAAAGAATGCGCCTGCTTTGAACAAGGTTACGATGGGTGTAAGCAATCCGACATCGGTGAAAAAAGCCTATGCTCCGCTTAAAGGTCTTGCCGCAGGTATGATGACCGCGCGGGATTTAGTTAATGAGCCAGCTAATGTTCTCCATCCGACAGAATTTGCCAAGCGAGCAAAAGAACTGACTAAAGTTGGTGTGACGGTTGAGGTGTTAACTGAAGCGCAAATGAAAAAATTGGGCATGGGATCACTTCTGGGTGTCGGCCAGGGCAGTGTACAACCCAGCAAGATGGTTGTGATGCAATGGAAGGGTGCAGCGAAAGATAAAAAGCCTGTGGCTTTTGTCGGTAAAGGCGTGTGTTTTGACACAGGCGGTATTTCTATAAAGCCGTCTGCGGGTATGGAAGATATGCGCGGCGATATGGGCGGTGCAGCTGCGGTAACGGGACTTATGGAAGCTCTGGCGCGCCGTAAAGCTAAAGCCAACGTAGTTGGGGTGATTGGTTTGGTTGAAAACATGCCATCCGGTGATGCCCAACGCCCCGGCGATATCGTGACTTCTATGTCGGGGCAAACAATTGAGGTTTTGAACACAGATGCAGAAGGACGCCTCGTATTGGCTGACGCACTTTGGTATACGCAGCAACGTTTCAAGCCTCAATTCATGATTGATTTAGCGACGCTAACAGGTGCTATTTTGGTTGCGCTTGGTCAGGAATATGCGGGACTGTTCACCAATAATGACAAAATCGCAGAGCGTCTAACTCAAGCGGGCGAAGCGGAAGATGAAAAAGTGTGGCGTATGCCATTGCATGAGAAATTCGATAAAATGATCGACACGCCGAATGCGGATATGAAAAATATAGGTGGGCGGTATGCCGGCTCGACCACGGCGGCGCAATTCCTTCAGCGGTTTACCAATAAAGTTCCATGGGCGCATCTTGATATTGCCGGCACGGCAATGGGGTCACCAAAAACCCCGACCAGCCAATCCTGGGCGAGTGGCTATGGTGTAAAATTGTTGAACCGCTTCGTGAAGGATTATTATGAAGGCTGAACATGACAGATGTTCTGTTCTATCATCTTGAGAGGCAGTCTCTGGAGCAAGCCTTGCCGATTTTGCTGGACCTCAGCATGCAACGCGATTGGCGTGTTGTCGTTCAGGCTGGTTCACTTGAGCGCGTGAAAATCCTTAATGAGCATTTATGGACGTATCAGGATGATAGCTTCATGCCTCATGGTGCGTCCGGTGACATGTCGATTGAGGATGCCGCTAGACAGCCGATTTGGCTGACGGATACCGCTGAGGCACCTAATGATGCTCAAGTTTTATTTCTGGTGGATGGCGCAGATCGTGATGAGATTAAACAGTTTGAGCGGTGTATCTATATTTTTGACGGCGGCGATGATGAGGCCGTCAGGCAGGCACGGGATAAATGGAAATCTCTTTCCGATGGAGATTATAACCTGACTTATTACCAGCAAAACCATGCAGGAAAATGGGAAAAGAAGGGTTGAGGCCATATTTTAAGCACGAAATTTAGCCTTATTTTTTGTGTATTTTGGGGTGTGTTTTTAGCCGCCCATGCCGGGTTTTGCAAAGTCTTGCAAAGTCTGTGAACACCTCTTATAAGGCCGATAAGACAATCTATATAGACAATTCAAGAGGATAAACTCATGGCTTTAGAACGTACTTTTTCAATCATCAAGCCCGATGCTACCAAGCGCAATCTGACCGGAAAAATCATTGACCGTTTTGAAAGCAATGGTCTGCGAGTGGTTGCATCCAAGCGACTTCACATGAGCCGTGAGCAAGCGGAAGGTTTCTATGCCGTCCATAAAGAGCGTCCTTTTTTTGGTGAATTGGTCTCTTTCATGATTTCCGGTCCAGTTGTTGTGCAGGTTCTTGAAGGCGAAAACGCCATTGCCAAAAATCGTGAGATTATGGGCGCGACGAACCCGGCCGATGCAGATGCCGGCACAATTCGTAAAGACTTTGCCGAGAGCATTGAAGCAAATTCAGTTCACGGTTCAGACGCCCCTGAAACTGCGGCGGAAGAAATTAAATTCTTCTTCTCCGATGATGAAATTGTCGGCTAATTAAATTACCCCTGCAGGCGAGCCAGCATAATGTCTAAGGCTTCGGGATAGGCGATTAATTCTTGCTCCATCACCCGCGCAGCAAGAGTGTCTTCCGTGTCCTCCGGCAGCACATCTATTTGCCTTTGTATCAGTATCGGGCCTTCATCCATTTCAGGGCGCATCATATGCACTGTGCATCCATGCGTCTTGTCGCCTGCCTCTAGCACGCGGCGATGCGTATGTAGCCCCTTATAGGCAGGGAGCAGAGACGGGTGGATATTAATAATGCGGTCTTGCCAGTGACGCACAAATTCCGGTGTCATCAAGCGCATAAATCCAGCCGCACAAATAAACTCTATGTCCGCCGCTTGCAAAGCTGTCTGCATAGCCGCATCAAATTCGGCGCGGTCAGAATAATTTGTGTGATCAATCAGTTCATGCGGGATGTTGTTATCGCGGCAAAATTCTAATCCCTTGGCGTCAGGCCTGTTGCATATCGCCAGTTCAAGCGTTGCCGCAACATGTTCTTTATGAATATGCGCTGCCAGATTCTTTAAGTTTGTTCCTGCGCCGGAAAATAAAATAGCAATACGGGTTGGGTTGCTTGTCATGCCTAATCAGAATTGAGCCCTGAGAATGTAACGGGGTCGGTTTCGCGGGTGGCGACATGTCCGATGACAAAACATTTCTCGCCTTGCTCTGTGAGGCTCGCCATGGCCTTGTCGACATTTTCGGGCGCGACCACAATTGTCATGCCTATACCGCAGTTGAAAGTGCGCATCATTTCCGTCATAGCCATATTGCCGACCTGTTGTAACCAGGTGAAAATCGGTGGCATCTCCCAAGCTGTAAGGTCAATATGGGCGGTCAATTCGGGTGTTAAAATACGCGGGAGGTTTTCTTGAAACCCACCGCCCGTAATATGCACCAGCCCTTTCACATTTTTGACTGCTTTAATTGTGGTCAGCAGAGGTTTGACGTAAATCTTGGTTGGAGTCAGTAAGGCTTCCGCCAGCGTAAGACTGCCGCCTGTCGGGTTAGGTGATGACCAGTCTAGATTTTGTTGTTCCACTAACCGCCGGATGAGCGAATAACCGTTAGAATGTGGTCCGCTGGAAGCAAGACCGATTATTATATCACCGGATTGAATATCTTTGCGCGGCAAGACAGCGTCACGCTCAACTGCACCGACAGCAAAGCCTGCCAAGTCATAGTCACCATCCGCATACATGCCCGGCATTTCAGCTGTTTCCCCGCCAATCAATGCACACCCAGCTTGCTTGCACCCTTCTGCAATGCCAGCAATTACCTGAGTAGCAACGTCGACATCAAGATGGCCGGAAGCGAAGTAATCAAGGAAAAAGAGTGGTTCAGCACCTTGCACGACAAGGTCATTCACACTCATGGCAACAAGGTCAATGCCAACTGTATTATGATGACCGCTTTCTATCGCAACCTTGAGTTTTGTGCCGACCCCGTCATTTGCTGCAACCAGCACAGGGTCTTTGTATTGACAGGCGGCGAGATCAAACAAACCACCAAAGCCGCCAAGGTCTGCATCTGCGCCAGGTCGTGACGTTGCTTTTGCCATAGGTGCAATCCGGCGGACAAGTTCATTTCCGGCCTCAATATCAACACCAGCAGCTTTATAAGTTTCTTCGGAGGGTTGAGTTCTGTCTTTTTTGTCTGTCATGTTTGGTTTATAACTTATTTTCCGCGTTAATGACCGTAATCGACATGAAAAAGCCGTTTTTTTCAAGTTGTTTCATAGTATATCGGTTTTTGAGGAAAAAATGTTGAAATTCTTAACCAAAACAAGCGTGTTTCTGGCGCTCATGATTGCTGTTTTTCTTAGTACAACTCTGGGCGTACAGGCATCTAACCTTTTCGAGGTTAAAAATGTCAGCGTTGATGCTGAGGCATCGTCTGCGCTTGAAGCGCGCGGCATTGCTTTAAAGAATGGTCAAACCAGAGCCTTTCAGGTGTTGTTAAAACGCTTAACCCGCGTTGAAGACTGGCCGGTCTTGCCTATTGTTAATGAGCAAGAAATTGAAACCTTTGTCCGCCGTTTCCGTTTGCAGGATGAGAAAACTTCAACGCGTCGTTACCTAGCCTCCATGTCAGTGGTTTTTGAGCCTGAAACCGTGCTGGATTTATTACGTAATCTCAATATTCCGTTTTCCGAGACTCAGGCGCGCCCGATGTTGTTGTTGCCTGTATTGGAAGATGTTGATGGGTATCGCCTTTGGGATAATCACTGGTGGGCGGAAAGTTGGGCACAAATGGATTTAAGCAATATTCCTGCTCCCATGGTTTTGCCGCTAGGCGACCCCGAAGACCGCGCAATGCTCGATGTAGAAGATGTCCTTCTCAGCGATACGCAAAGCATGGCTGCGCTGGCTAAAAGATATAATGTGGATACGGTTGTTATTGCTCATGCCTTGGCAACAGAAGCAGGTAGGCTGGATGTTTCGGTTTATCAATATTCAGCGGCAGGTAGTCGGCTATTTGTAAGAAATTATAAAGGGCGTCGTAATTCAGCAGAGCTTGCTAGTGAGGCTGTTGATGATATTCTCTCAGCCTTTGCGATTGAATGGAAACAGACATCCGTTGTTGAGGTTGGAGATCAAGTCACTTTCACTGTTGCAGCGGACTATGAGCGTATGGGCGACTGGCTCACCATGCTTGAACGTCTCGAAGCGGCGAGCTTTATAAAATCAATGGACATCCATGTGTTAACCTCACAAGGTGCTATTTTATCATTGGCGTATACTGGGTCTGTTGACCAACTGGCATCAAATCTAGCGCAAAGTGATATGCTGTTACGTGAAGAAAAAAATGGCTGGCGACTTAAATTGAGACGCTAATAAAAGGAAAAAAATGCAAAGCATCACAATGAAACAACTTTTACTTCTTATCGCAGCGGCACTCGGCGTTTGGTTATTCGTTTCTCTTGCGGACATTATGTTGCCTTTTATTGCCGGTTTCGCCGTGGCTTACTTGCTAGACCCTTTAGTTGATCGACTAGAGAAAATTGGCCTACCAAGACTTTTGTCCAGTTCACTGGTGATGGGTACGTTTATGTTACTCATCATAATTTTATTAACTGTGGGCATGCCTGTTCTTGCCGAAGGTGTTCAGGAGGCCATTGCTGCCTTGCAAGAGCAATATGCGAAATTCAAACTTTGGTTCGCCGGGATTGAAGACACATATCTCAAAGACAATGAAGACATTCACAATACTCTTAAAGAATTTTCCTCCTCAGCAGTCGATAACATCGCAGCTGTGGGGCAAGGCGTTTTGATGCGTGGGTTATCTTTACTGAATATTTTGACACTGATTTTTATCACGCCGATTGTCTCTTTCTATCTGTTAAACGACTGGGACAAAATGATTGCGCAAATTAATTCTATTCTGCCTCCAAAACATGCCACGGCTATTCGTGAAGTTGCGAGCGAGGTTGAGGAAGTTCTCGATGGCTTTATTCATGGGCAGGCCACTATTTGTGTTTTCCTCGCTGTGTTTTATGCCGCTGGTTTATATTGGGTTGGCTTAAAAGGCGGTATGGCCGTTGGCGTATTAGCGGGGCTTGTCAGTTTTATTCCCTATGTAGGTGCATTGTTTGGTGGTGTTCTGGCTGGGCTTCTTGGTTTAATGCAATTCTGGCCTGATGTTACAAGCCTATTACTGATTACAATGGTCTTTGCAGTCGGGCAATTTATTGAAGGTAATTTTCTTACACCGCGATTAATTGGTGGGCGGGTCAGACTTCACCCAGTTTGGATTATGTTCGCTTTACTCGCGTTTGGATCTTTACTGGGCTTTATCGGTCTGTTGCTTGCTGTGCCAGCCGCGGCTGTTATAGGTGTGTTGGTACGTTACACAATCAGAAGCTATCAATCAGAAAACCAAACAGATAACGCCTTACCAACTGGGCAAGATTAATGCATGATTTGAAAGGTGAGCAGCTTGTTTTTGATTTGCCATTTCGCACAGCCCTCGACAGGGAGAATTTTCTTGTTTCCGATTCCAATTTTCGGGCAGTCGACACGATTGACAGTTGGCCGTCTGACTCAGGGTCAGAAACAGATTATGTTAAAATAATTTGCGGTCCCCCAGCTTGCGGCAAATCTCATCTGGCAGCGGTTTGGGGGCTTAAAACGGGTGCCTTCATTCTTACCAGCACAGATTTACACCTTCATGCACTCGATAAATTAATGGATGAAAAAGCGCTCGTGGTCGACGGTGTTGAGAATATCCGGCGTGATCCGCTTACGCAATCGGCTAATGAAGAGATGTTGTTCCATTTAATCAATAATGCGCGCCAAAGACGCTACCCACTTCTGTTGACAGCTAATGTGGCTCCGGGTCACTTGCAGATTGAACTTGCTGATTTAAAGTCACGGCTATCCGCCCTCGTCGTTGCTACGATGTTGCCACCATGTGATATGTTGATGCGCGCGGTTCTGGTAAAGCTCTTTACCGACCGACAGCTTAAAACAGATGAAAAGGTTGTGTCATATCTTGTCTCAAGATTGGAAAGGTCATTTTTGAGCCTAAACGAGATTGTTTCAAAAATTGACCGAACGACACTGAGCCGAAAGGTGCCTATAACTGTGCCCATGGTAAGGGAAATTATAGCGCTTAATAAGGATTTGAAAGACGACGGATAGGGTAAAGACCTAATGAATGACAAAAAAGTTAAAGATGATCCCCAAGAAGAAGGTGGTAAGAAAAACCTCACTAGTCGGCTGGGTATAATCCGCGAAAGCATTGATCCGCCTGAAAATCTGTTTGGGTTTTCCCGCGCTGATCGGTTTATAAACCGCGAACTTTCATGGTTGGCCTTTAATACTCGTGTTCAAGAAGAAGCTGATAATCCGGATCATCCTCTGATGGAGCGTCTTAAGTTTTTATCAATTTCAGGCAGTAACCTTGATGAATTTTTTATGGTTCGGGTCGCCGGCTTGCATGGACAAAAACTTGCAGGTGTTGAGAAGCGCAGCCAGGAAGACATGACGCCGGCTCAACAGCTTGAAAAAATTCTGTCACGCACGAGTG
>CALKOC010000052.1 GCA_938091085.1 uncultured Alphaproteobacteria bacterium | reverse complement strand
TCAACATGAAGATCTAAACCATTCAAGCTTATTAAGTCGCCTTGGCCGGTTGGTCCACCTGAATTCGTAATAGACTGCCATCCATCAGCATGCATGACGTAAAGTGTCGCCTCAGAATTGATCCAAACACGCCATCCAATTTTGGGAGTAAGAAAAACCCACCTATTATCTTGAAAAAATGCAATCTTACCAGCTTGTTGCGCCCACTCCCCACTCGGCGATGAACCTATAATATATCCATCACCTTCAACCGGGGATGATGGCGCAAGGTTTTTATTATTTTCCTTAACTTGCATCTGAACAAGCAAGTCCAATCGAGATAGCGCCTCGTTAACGGTCACATGCTTTTGCGCCTGCTCAGGGACGAGATAAGGCAGATTGAGTTTTTCGCTTTCCATATTTTATCCTTTTTGTTTTATCGCAATTTGACCTGCGATACGTATCCTCGCTGACCGGAGCTCCCAATTTGGGATACTTGAACATGCAAGGCGTTAAAGCTGGCATAAGGGATGAGTTTCTCTGAGGTTATGTGAAAAACTGGAGAAGTCGTCTCCCACGCTTCTTGTGATTTAGACTCTCCGATAAGGTTAATTCGATAGTTCTCAATGGCTTCGCCCAATGAAATTTCCGGCGCTTCAAAATCATCACCACCGATACGACTTCTTCTAATCCATTTCAATTTTAAACTCGGCTGATTGTTGACGTACAGAGCAGGCTCTGCCACCTTTGTCCCGGTGATGAAAAGATACAGTAGATTATTTAAGAAACTTCAATATTTGAGCTTGCTTTCGGCATTCATTTTTTCAGTAAACTCTCAACATGAATATGCTCATGCGCTTGAACCTGTTACTTTTGCGACAGACTGGAAAGCACAAGCTGAGCAAGGAGGCTTTTATCAAGCTAAAGCTTTGGGGCTATATGAAAAAGCTGGACTGAATGTAGTCATTCGGGGCGGTGGGCCAGGCATTAACATACCGCAGCTTTTAGGCGCACAAGCCGTTGATTTTGCTATGGGATCAAACAGTTTTATTCTGCTCAACATGGCTCAAGCTGGAGTTCCTGCCCGTGCCGTCATGGCGGCTTTTCAAAAAGATCCGCAAGTTTTAATTACTCACGACCGGGACGATATTAAATCGATATCCGACATGAAAGATAAACCAATCATGATAGCCGATGCGTCTATTAATGCTTTTTGGGTCTGGATGCGCGCTCGTTATGGTTTTTCAGATAAGCAAATCAGAAAATATACGTTTAATCTCGCGCCCTTTATCGTCGACAAAAATGCAATCCAGCAAGGGTATGCAACCTCAGAGCCCTTCACAATTTCTAAAAATGGTGTCACCCCTAAAGTCTTCTTGCTTTCCGATGAAGGATACCCGTCTTATGCCGCCATGGTCATCGCCCAAAATAAATTGATTGAAGAAAAGCCTGAAATTGTTCAGGCTTTTGTCACAGCTTCTATAGAAGGATGGCGGAGTTATTTGATGGATGACCCGACGCCCGGAAATCAACTGATCCTCTCCTCAAACCAAGATATGACGCAAGATATTCTAGATCAGGCAATTACTCAAATTCGTGACCGTGGCTTGGTCATCTCAGGCGACGCAATAGACAAAGGGATTGGCACAATGACGCGACAGAGGTGGGAAACCTTCTTCACTTTGATGGCTCAAAATGGTCTCTATGACTTGGATATGAATTGGGAAAGTGCCTTCACAACAAAATTCGTTAATCAAACTCATTCAAAATAATGTCTCTAGCGATAAAAGTTAATGATTTGAATATGGCCTATGCTGATGGCATTGAAGTGCTAAGAGGTTTTACCTATTCCTTTGAGGCCGGAAGTTTCACAGCCATTGTAGGCCCATCAGGATGTGGAAAGAGTTCTCTTTTAAGAATTCTTGCAGGTCTTCAATCTCCATCAAGCGGAAAAATTGAAACCAAACCAGACACATCAATCGGCTATGTTTTTCAAGAACCCACCCTGCTGGCTTGGCGAACTGTTTATGAGAATGTTGCTTTGCCTCTAAAAATTAAAGGCCTCAACCAACAGCTGACCCATACCCGCGTGGTTGACGCTTTGGCACTTGTTGGTCTCGCAGATCGTCAACATGCACTTCCGCGTGAATTGTCGGGTGGCATGAAGATGCGCGTGTCTCTTGCGAGAGCTTTGGCACAAAACCCTGATGTTTTGTTCATGGATGAGCCTTTTGGGGCACTTGATGAACTCACGCGCTTAAAACTTGATGATGAGTTGCTCGATATATGGCGCCGACAAAAATGCACAATCTTGTTTGTTACCCATACGGTTTCTGAGGCTACTTATCTGGCTGAGCGGGTGCTGGTGATGTCGTCAAATGGACAACTCAAAGACGATATTAAAATAGAGGGCAACACGCGGAATGAAGCCTTCCGAGCATCCACCGCTTTCCATGAAGCACGCCTGACAATTACCAAATCTCTGGAACATAACGAGGAGGTAATATGATGAAATTTTTGCTTCCTTTTTTTGTAGGCTCTGCCCTCTTACTGTTTTGGGAATGGATTGTTGGTTTTCTTGGCGTGCCAATTTTTGTTCTTCCTCCTCCCTCACAAATTGCCTTTGCGCTAATTGAGAACTTCACTTCTCTGATGGGGGCTCTCATTGTCACCTTAAGCATTACAGGGTTTGCGTATTTTTGGGCGCTGGTTGGTGGCGTATCACTCGCAATTTTGTTCACACGCTCACGGTTTATCGAAATGTCACTTGCTCCTTACGTGGTCACACTTCAAGTCACGCCGGTAGTTGCCATCGCCCCGTTAATTCTGATTTGGGTCGGTTTTGAAAACACCAACCAAGCGATGATTATCATTGCCTGGATAGTCGCTTTCTTTCCTATTTTAACCAATACCCTGCAAGGTATAAGAAGTGTCGATGGTGGCCTTCACCAGTTGCTGCAACTAAGCGGAGCAAAATGGTGGCAAATACTCATCTACCTTGAACTTCCTGCCGCCCTACCTTCTATTCTGACAGGCGCAAAAATTTCAGGCGGCCTCGCACTTATCGGCGCAGTCGTAGCTGAATTTGTTGCGGGTTCCGGGACTTCCACAGGGCTTGCATGGCGGATTATAGAGGCTGGTAATCGTCTAGAAATCGCAACTATGTTTGCCGCTCTGGCGCTTCTATCCATACTTGGCATCATAATTTATTATGCTCATAACCTTGTAGAATGGATATTACTGAGAAAATGGCATGAGAGCTTTAATTAAAATACATATAAATTATGTATTTTAATTTATTTTACATCTTCTTGAAGTTTTATGTGAAAAAAGGCAATATGCGGCAACTATTCACTACCGGAAAATCTAATGGCACAACATAGTTCAAAAGGCGCACGTTTTCAGGCTGTTACAGCTAACAGGCTGAATGATGGCGAGGTCGTATACTTCAAAGATAATGGCTGGATTGAAAATTTTGCCGAAGCTGAGATTGCTGATGGTCAAGAAGCTGCAGAGGCGCTTTTGACAAGAGCCAGCCCAGACAATATGGAAGCATTTATTCTCGACCCCTATCTATTTGAGGTCTCTGAAAGTGAGGACGGTTTTACGCCAGTTAGTGTCCGCGAAAATATCCGCGCAAAAGGGCCTACAGTCCGAACAGATTTAGGTAAACAGGCTGAAGCAGGATAAGGCTGCCTGTAACACGAATGAAACATGAAAATATCAAGGATAGCTGATGTATCGTTACGATGAATTTGATCACAAAATTGTCACTGACAGGGTAAACCAGTTTCGCGGGCAGGTTAACCGCCGTATTAGTGGTGAGCTATCTGAAGATGCCTTTAAGCCTCTGCGGCTCATGAACGGCGTCTATCTTCAATTGCATGCCTATATGCTTAGGGTCGCCATTCCCTATGGAACCGTATCCTCAAAGCAGATGAGAATGCTGGCTCATATTGCGCGTAAATATGACCGCGGCTATGGTCACTTCACGACACGGCAAAATATTCAGTATAATTGGCCTGCTTTAGACCGCATCCCCGACCTTCTCGAAGAACTGGCCAGTGTGGAAATGCATGCCATTCAGACATCAGGAAATTGCATTCGGAATGTGACAGCTGATCAGTATGCCGGCGCCATAGCTGACGAGATTGAAGACCCAAGAATAATCTCCGAGATTATTCGCCAATGGTCAACTTTCCACCCTGAGTTTTCTTACCTTCCTCGTAAGTTTAAGATTGCCGTGACTGGTCATGAAAATGACCGTGCCGCGATTAAGCTTCATGACATCGGTATTGTTATCGTCAGGAACGATAAAGGAGAGACAGGTTATGAAGTGCATGTCGGTGGTGGTCAGGGACGCTCCCCTTTTATTGCCAAGAAACTTACAAATTTTGTACCAGCTGAAAAATTACTCGCATATTTAGAAGCTGTGATGCGGGTTTATAACATGCTTGGTCGGCGGGATAATTCCTATAAAGCTCGCATCAAAATACTCGTTCATGAAACTGGCGAAACTGAAATGCGACGGCTGGTAGATGAAGAGTTCGAAAGAATAGATGCAAGCCAAATGCTCAGCCTTCCGGAAGCAGAACTTGATCGTATATCAGCTTATTTCGCACCACCAAATTATGAAAACCTACCGGCGCAAAGCGAAGTTTTTGAGGCAGCAAAGGGAAGTAATGCAGATTTCAATCATTGGGTAAAAACTAACCTTGTGCCTCATAAAACTCCCGGCTATGGGATTATAAACATCTCATTAAAACCTATTGGCGGAATTCCGGGCGATGCAACGGATGTCCAAATGGATATTATTGCAGACTTAGCTGAACGTTACGCTCTGGATGAGGTTCGGGTGACACATGAACAAAACCTTGTCTTGCCGCATGTAAAACTCGATGAAGCTAAAGAAGTTTATGATATTCTTTGCGCGCATGACCTTGCCACACCTAATATCGGTCTCATTTCCGACACTATCGCCTGCCCAGGTCTTGATTATTGCAACCTTGCCAATGCGAGATCAATTCCCTTGGCTCAAGAAATTTCCACACATTTTGCCGACCTCGATAAGCAATATGACATTGGTGAGCTTAAAATAAAAATCTCAGGATGCATTAATGCCTGCGGCCATCACCATGTGGGGCATATAGGTATTCTTGGCGTGGATAAGAAAGGCACAGAGTTTTATCAGATATCCCTTGGTGGATCCGCAGATGAGCAGGCAAGTCTAGGTGACATAACCGGCCAAGCCTTCACCGAAGATAAGGTTGTTGATGCCGTTGATACCATCGTTGAAACATATCTAAACCTAAGACAACCGGAAGAACGTTTTCTGGACACATACAGACGTGTTGGAATGAGTCCATTTAAGGAGCAATTATATGCCGACTAAAACTCACCTTATTTCCAATGGCGCGGTTATAGACGACACATGGGTGCTTATAGATGATGAAACTCCGCTGGATGATACACCTGCAATTATCTCACTGGACCGGTTAAAAGCAGAAGCTGATGCGCTACGATCACGCAATGCAAAAATTGGTGTAGTGATACGAACCAATACGCAGGGTAAAACAAAACTCGGAGAGGATGTCCGTGAGCTCGCCCCATATTTGGATATGCTGAGCACCATTGCTATTGATTTTCCAGTCTATCGAAATGGGCGTGGATACTCGGATGCCCGCATATTGCGAGAAGAAATGGGGTTTGAGGGCGAATTGCGTGCGATTGGGGAAGTGCTTTTTGATCAATGGTCATTCATGGCACGTTGCGGCTTTGACACTTTTGAAATTGACGCCAGCATTCCAGTAGAGAAGTTTAAAGAAGCTTTGAACGAACTCTCTGAGGCCTATCAACCGGCTGTCGATAATCAACGCGGTGTCCTGTGGCGGCGTCACGGCTTATAGGGTTTAGCCGAGGCGACCACTCACATATGACCTCTTAATTTTATAAGGCTTTACGTCCAGCGCTGTCTTCCGTCCAGCTATCATATCTGTCAAAAGCTGAGCGGAGCCATGCGATAAAGTCCATCCTAATGTGCCGTGGCCTGTATTGAACCACAGATTTTTCAGAGTTCCTGCCTCCCCAATAATTGGCGCACCATCTGGGGTCATGGGTCTAAAACCTGTCCAGTTCTCAAATAAGTGATAATCCGCAGCTTTTGGGAATAACTCCTCTAGTCGATCGCGGGCAGCGGCGGCACGTCCGGCATCACAAGCATCATCACCACCAATTTCTGCAAACCCAGCAACTCTAAGTCGCGACCCAAGTCGGCTAATCACTAGACGGTGTTTCAAGTCGGTGCATGATGCTATTGGCACACTTCTTTCATCAATAATCGGAACCGTGACTGAATAACCTTTAATTGGCAAAATCGGAATTGTAATACCAATTTTTTTAGCAAGCGCTCTACTTGCAACCCCTGACGACAACACCACCTGGTCAGCCGGAAGGTCTCCGTGTTCTGTTGTTACACCCTGCACATATCCATTATGAGAAATAAAATCAGTTACCCTGCAATTGGTTCGTATTTCACCGCCTCGATTTTTAAACTCTTTAGCAAGTTTAGTTGCAAAGATACGCGCATCACCACTTTCGTCGGTCGTACCCATAACAGCCCCGGCAATCAATTTGCTTTCTACAGCAGACTCGAAGGCTTTATCTTTGGCGGCCAACTCAGAGGGTTCCATCCAAACTATTTTTTCATCTTGATGATGTTTCCCAAAATAATCGCGAGCGACATCGGCTTCTTTTTGAGTGCCGATTAATCTTACAATCCCCGATTGGCTATCATCATATGAGAAGTCATTACCCAGAATAAAACGGGTCTGTTGTAAACACGACAAACTATAAGTTGCCAGATGCAAATTTCGTTCAGTACCTGCAGACAAAGCCTGCCCTCTACAATTCAGTAGAAACAAATAAAGCCAGCGCCATTGCGCAATATCTAATCTTAATCGCAGTCGAAACGGGGCATCTTTCCGCCCTACCCAACGCAGCACCTTAAACGGAACAGAAGGTGCAGCCCACGGCGCACTATCAGACACAGCAATCTGCCCGCCATTAGCGTAACTTGTCTGACCCGCTATATCTTGTTCTGCCTCTAAAAGCGTGACCTCATGACCGTCATTTAACAATGCCCAAGCGGAGGTAACGCCAACAATACCGCCACCAATTACAATGACTTTGCTCATGAAATTTCCATGGAGTTTAGATTTCTTCCTTATCTTCAGCTATGTCATCATGCGGCGCAGGAACCATTTCCGGAACTTGGATTTCTTGATAAATTGATACACTCGGAAACGCAAACGAGGCGCCAGTATTTTCAACGATTTCTTTAATGGCAATCGCTAATCTTTCTTTATGCGCTAACCACGTCTCCCAATCTGTCTCAACGGTAAAACAATAGATTATCAAATCTATAGAGCTATCATTGAAACTATCGACATATACAAAACAAGGCGGCTGAGGACCTGAAAGAAACGCATCATCATCTTTCAACCATTTCAGAATTTGATCCCTAACCCGCCGAAGCTGAATAGATGTTGTGCGATATTCCAACCCAACTTTCCAATAAATACGGCGGTGCGGCATTTGCGAATAATTAACCAACGCATGATCGGCAAACATATTATTCGGCACTATGACAGGCACGAGATCAAATCGCCTCACCCGTGTTGACCTAAAACCAATTTGTTCAATCGTGCCGGATACCACACCATCAACTTCAACCCAGTCACCAAGTGCAAAGCGCCTCTCAACCAAAATAGAAATGCCACCCAATAGATTTTTAAACAAATCTTGGGCGCCAAGGGCCACGGCCACACCAAACAAGCCAAAACCAGCAATAATCGGCCCAATTTGAATGCCCCAAATTTGTAAGACTGTTGCAATCCCTGTGAGAATGACTCCCCAGCGAGCAACAGTGATTAACCAATTCACAATTTCTTTTGATAAAATACTTTCGAGATTATGGAGCGTGAACGAAAGTGGGGTCACTGCGGCATAAAAAAACCAGAAGATGCCAACCGCTACAAAACTTTTAAGTAACTTTTCCGCGATTACCGCTGAAAGCCCGCCTAGTTGCAAATACTCAACTGCAAAAAATAACCCAATGACCAGAAAAAAGAATTTTAAAGGACGCTCCAGCGAAAGAATCATCACATCGTCAATTTCCGTTTCGGTTTTGGCAGCTAAACTGCTCATCTTTTGCAAGACAAACCTTGAAAAGAGACCCCGCAAAAAAGAAAATGATAAGAAAATCAAAAATGCAATTAGCATTTTTTCTATGCCAATACCAAAACTACTGGTTTTCCAAACATCTATAATGAGTTCAACAAAGTTTAATAAGGTGTCCATACATTCATTTAACGGAATTTTTTAACCGTTTCCTCCAAAAAATGTCTGCCAAAGCGATCTTCTATTTCAACCACCCATAAATCCGGATCAATACGCAAATCCTGTTCAATCAAATTATCAATAGTTTGATTGTCTGTACTACTTTCCACACGCTCCTGCCAGATGCGATGACCTTCAGGCCCAAGAATGGGTGAAAACAGACTCGATGAACCATCCAGATTATTCACGCGAACGAGGCAATCCCCAGCATCTTTATCTCCTCGATTAAAGACAGTTGCCATCGCTCCACCATGAGCCGCCCGCAAAACAAGCGCCTGCACCCAAATTTCGGTTTTTAATCGCATGTAAAACCTTGCTGCATTATATATCCTCTGACGCATAGCATATTGATGAAATAAGCGTCAAAACTTGCCTCAAGGGCATTTCGGAATTAAGTCATGTTTGGGACAAGGATAAAGGTTAATCATGCCATTGGAAAACTTATTGGAAAACTTACTTGAAGACTTTGATCTTTTTGATGATTGGGAAGATAGGTACAAGTTTATTATTGAACTTGGGGCTGGTCTAGAACCCCTGTCAGACGAAGAACATAATGACGTCAACAAAGTCCCTGGATGTGTTAGTCAAGTTTGGCTCGTATCCGAGGGATCGCCTGATAAGATCCAATTCAGAGGGGATAGTGACGCGCATATCGTTAAGGGACTTGTAGCGATTTTGCTTTCTATTTTTTCAGGTAAATCTGCTCAGGAAATAATGGAAAT
This sequence comes from uncultured Alphaproteobacteria bacterium, assembly GCA_938091085.1. Taxonomy (GTDB): domain Bacteria; phylum Pseudomonadota; class Alphaproteobacteria; order RS24; family RS24; genus Micropelagius. The sequence continues at coordinate 1,355 of CALKOC010000052.1, read as the reverse complement.
TAACGCCCAAGCTATTTTTGAAAAACTCGGCCTTAAAGATCATTTAACCCCTCAAAGATCTAATGGTTTCTATGCAATGGTTTCTAGAATTCGCGCAGATGCCGAAGCCTTTGATGCTGGCAAATAACCATAATGTTGCGCTAAACGTCGTAAGGCAATTTTAAGAACCAGCTTTCCTGAACGATTTGGCCAACCAAGCTTTTTCTCCATTTCGACAAGGCCAACATTTAGACAACAAGTTGTAATCAACACCTCGTCTAAATCCTGACCAACCGCGTCTACAGCTTTACGTAAACGCTTACGTGCATCTAAAACCGCTCCCGGAACGTCGGTATATTCATGACCGGCACGCCGCCCATCCTGTACAGACACCCGGCTTAAATCCAGCGTGATACTTTTACACGACTGGCTTAATTCAAAATCACGGCATAAACGTTCCCCCGCAGCAAATTCAACATCTTCAAAAATAATAGCCCCTTTTTGGTTTTTGCCGTTACGTGATTTTAACCATGCGAGTGGTGTCTGAGCATTTTTATACATCACACCATCTTCTTGAGACTCAAGCTGATGATGTTGAGCTAAAAAAGCATGTGCGGGTGTTTTGCCTCGCAAATAAAATGACCGACCTGGATCTGAAATGACATATCTCACTTCCTCAGAAACATCTCGTTGCAACAAATCTTCTGATATAAATTTCTCAACGAAATGATCCCCACATTGCATAACGGCATTCGTCCATTTGTTACGTTTAACCATAAGGCCAAAACTTTTTTGATCACGCTTCAAATAGGCTCCTAACTCTATCAAACGACGAGCTATGCGCATAAACTCTTGACGCTCCCCCGGGGTCATCTTGCAAGCAACTCCAGCGAGCTGGCAAATTCAACAATCGCGGCCTCTAAGATTTCAAGCGCCAGGTCTTTATCAGAACAATCTCGCATTTCCTCAACTTTACGACAGGCATGTGTCACAGAAGTTCTATCTCTTTTGAAAAGAGTTCCGATTTTAGTAAAGGTCATCCCAAAACCGATATGACATAGATATTCACAACATTGTCGACATTGAGAAATTTTCTCTCGACCTCGCATGGAATGCGTCATCATCTTTGCTGGAACATTATAAATGAGAGACATATTCGTCATCACAAGATGTGCGCAGGCAATTTCCCTAATATTTTCTACACTTGGGTTTTTTTGTCTATAGAACCCTGCACGCTTTCTATTTTCCCAGAATTTATTATTTTGCATTATTACCTCTCCCCTCAGCCCTTTTGATTATCAAGCATGAAGCATCAACGCAGGCAAATTCAGAAAATCATTAAATAACAATGGCTTATATAAATAAATAGTTTTAAC
>CALKOC010000051.1 GCA_938091085.1 uncultured Alphaproteobacteria bacterium | reverse complement strand
GATAAAATAAGTCAACATGGCTGACATATTTGTCTTGAAATGAGGCTAAGTATGACACCTAATAAGAGGTAATCATGTCTCAAGAAAATACAGGAACATTAGGGGAGAAACATGAAAATCCCCATCTGAGTGACACATCATCACTTGGCCTACCTCGGGAATTGGTGGAAGCCGTTGAATTAATGTTTTTTGCCTATAGAGATTTTGTTTCAGACCCTGATACTATTTTAGAAAGTCACGGTTTCGGACGAGCGCACCACCGAGTTCTGCATTTTGTCGGGCGGCGTCCGGGGATGTCAGTGTCTGAATTGCTTCATATTTTATCGATTACAAAACAAAGCCTTTCGCGTGTGTTGAAAGACCTAATTGAAGAAAAATATATTATTCAAGAAACTGATGAACAAGACCGGCGAATAAAGAGACTTTTACTATCAGCCAAAGGGCATGAATTGCATCGCAATTTGATAGCCCCCCAAATTCAGCGCTTTCAAGTATCTCTTGCAAAAAGTGAGAGTGGCACTTTGGAAAAATGGCAGGAATTCATGCGCCATCTAACCAATATGGAGACGAAAATTGATTTTATGGATGATACAGGGAGGGAAAAATAGCTATGAGCGAACCCACCGAAACATCCCCGCATATTCTTGTCGTTGATGATGACAGGCGCATTCGTTCTCTTCTCCAGAAATTTCTGTCTGATCAGGGGTATAGAGCTAGCAGTGCAGCAAACTCAAACGAAGCCAGGAGAAAACTTAGCCTTGAGATTTTTGATTTAATTGTTCTTGATGTCATGATGCCCGGAGAAACTGGATTAGAGCTTACAAGCGTATTGCGTAAGGAGGCCAACTATGTGCCAATTTTAATGCTTACAGCGCTAGCGGAGGTTGATAACCGGATTGAGGGGCTTCGAATTGGAGCCGATGATTATCTGCCCAAACCTTTTGAACCCACCGAGTTGCTTCTGCGAATTCGTAATATTTTACGGCGCCAAGACTCAGAACCAAATATTATGGAAATGCCAGAACAAATAACTTTTGGCGATTGCGTATTCAAACCGGAAAGAGGCGAATTACTCAAAAACGGTAAACGCATTCCCCTCACCACACGCGAGATAGAATTAATGAGATGTTTTGCCTCTAAAGGAGGACGTATAATACGGCGAGAGGAATTAACCGGCGATGACGAGAATATCTCCGAGCGCGCCATTGATGTCCAAATCAACCGATTGCGCCGAAAAATTGAGGACACACCTCGTGATCCTATATTCCTGCAGACAGTTCGTGGCGCTGGATATATTTTACAAACCGATTAGAATAAAGCCATGTTGAACTGGGCAAATTTAAGTGGCTACTTTCAGCTCAAAAACTATATGCCGTCAGGTCTGTATTCACGATCTTTGATGATCATCATCATTCCCATCGTGTTGATACAAATTGTTGCTGGTTATGTTTTCCTTGAGCGTCACTGGAACACTGTTACCAAACGTCTATCCCACGCAGTTATAAGCGACTTATCATTGCTGGTGGATTTACGAATGGGTGACACTCAGATTGATGATGCGGAGCTTATCAGGCTTGCTGATGAAAGTTTTGAGATGAGCATTGCCTTTTTGCCCGGCGAAACATTGCCTGAACCCGTCCCGAGACCATTTGTCGACCTTCTCGACGACTCGCTATCAGATGAAATTGGAAATCAAGTTGGACGTCCATTTTGGCTGGATACGGTTTCCGTAGGTAATTATGTTGATGTACGCCTTCAACTCCCCGGAGAAGTGATGCGCGCGCTTGTTTTAAAAAGCAAAGTGTACGCTACCAATTCTCATATTTTTATCGTTTGGATGACCGGCACATCTCTATTTCTACTCGCTGTATCAATTGTTTTTCTCCGCAATCAAATAAGACCGATTGAAAACCTTGCCGAAGCGGCTGAAAGCTTTGGCCGTGGTCGAGATATACAAGATTTCAAACCCTCAGGCGCCTCCGAAGTTCGGCAAGCTGCTTCGGCTTTTTTAAACATGCGGGATCGTATCAAAGCTCAAATTGAACAAAGAACAACTATGCTTGCTGGTGTAAGCCATGATTTAAGAACCCCACTCACACGATTGAAACTTCAACTGGCCATGTTGCCGCGCTCGCCCGAAATTCTAGGACTTGAGGAAGATATTATTGAGATGGAGGACATGCTTGAGGATTATTTGTCTTTCGCCAAAGGCTTTCAAGGCGAAAAAAGCCTTGAGATTAATATCCGCAATCTGCTGGAAGAAATTAGGGAAAGCGCAAAGCTTCGGAAACCGGGTACTGATATATTTATAGCTTGCCCTCCAACACTTCCTTTCAAAGTAAAACGTCGAGCCTTCAAAAGGTGTCTGACAAACCTCGTCAATAATGCCTGCAATCACGCTAAGGAAGTGCATATTATTGTAAAAATGGAAGAAGAATGCCTGAATATAATCATTTCTGATAATGGGCCGGGTATTCCTGAGGACTCTATGGAGCAAGTTTTCAGACCATTTTTCCGGTTGGATCAGGCGCGAAATGCAGAAACTGGAGGCACGGGTCTTGGGCTTTCAGTTGCGCGCGATGTCGCCCGTGGACATGGCGGAGATATCTATTTATCTAAAGGCGCACAAGGCGGCTTAGAGGCCACTGTATCTGTGCCTGTTTAAGTTAAATTTTAGATAATTCTTCTGAACGCTTTTTGGCTGCTTTAACAGCTTCCAGGACTATAGACTGCATGCCTGGGTCAGCCATTAACACTTCCAGAGCGGCTTGGGTTGTGCCACCTTTAGAGGTGACATTCTCCCGTAATTGAGCAGCATTTTCTTCAGAACTCTCCAGCAATGCCGCAGATCCAATGATTGTCTTGCGGGCAAATATCTCTGCCATATCAGGAGCAAAACCAACATCAATTGCCGCCGCTGTTAGTGCTTCGACAAAATGAAAAAGATATGCTGGGCCACTTCCGCTCACTGCGGTAACGGCATCAATCATGGCTTCATTCTCTACCCAGACAACCTCCCCCACAGCTTGCATCAAGTTCGTGGCGAAACTTTTATGAGAATTAGAAATATCTTCAACTGCGCATAAAGCTGTCAGCCCTTGTCCAATAGTGGCAGGTGTATTGGGCATGGCGCGAACAATACATCTACCCGGCAGAGCATTCTGCAAAGCATCAATAGAAATCCCTGCCAGAATGGAAACAACCATTGCATTGGGATGAATATTGGCTTGGTGTTCAACAAGAACTTCGCGGTAATTTTGAGGTTTCACAGCAAGAATTACTGTTTGGTTCTCATCAACAATTACAGCGGGTGGGTTCAGCTCAATCGGCAAAGATTTCAAAGCATCCGACGGGAAGTTTTCAAGCACCTGTATTGACGAAAAGTCAGAGGCAAGCCAGCCCTTGAGCATAGCCTGCCCCATTTTGCCAGCGCCAATAAGGAGTATAGATGTGCTGTTAGGCATCGCCTTTAGTTTCAAACATGCAAACCTCAAGAGCTCTTTGAGCGTCATGCCCTGCCCAAATGAGGTATTGAAAAGCTGGGAAGAATTGTTCACAAGTTGTCACGGCGTGGTTTAATAGCCCCTCGCATTGTGTTTCACTAAGGCCTTCGCCGCTAACCATTAACGTGTTGCGAAATAAGACCGCCCCATCACCAGACCAAATATCAAAATGCCCAAGCCATAATTGTTCATTAATTTGAGCAATCAGGTCGCACACATCATTTCTTTTTGCTGTTGGTACTTTCGTATCGAGAACACAGGCAAGATGCAGTCCACCCAAATCTGAACGCCAGCTAATTGCCATATGCAAATCACAATATTTACCTGAGACACAAATATTCATGTCATCTTCCGTACCGCGCTCACTCGGCCATTCATAGGCAGCCGCGAGCTTTTCCATAGCGTCTATGGGGTGTTCGGAAATTTGGATATCTTGGGCTTCAGCTAGGTTCATAATTATCGCCTGTTATATCTGTTGCACTTAATGCCTGTTAGCTGGCTTCACATCTTAAATAGATGCATTTACCAGATTTAGTGGGTCATTTAGACTCTACCCACTAAATGACAGTGCCTGATTCACAGTAACGATAAAAGGGGCAATCACTCAGAAGATGACTTCTTTGCTGTTGATGGTTTTTTTCGTGTCACTTTTTTTTGTTTTGAGGGGCTTTTTTGGCCTAAAACCCCTTCAATCTCTTCAAGACGCTTAATTAAAGCTTCATTTTCCTGACGGGCTTGTTGTGCCATCTCTGCAACAACCTCAAATTCTTCACGAGAAACTAAATCAAGCTTACGAATAGTGCTTTCTAGCCGCGAACGCATCAAGGAGGAAGCCTCCTCTTGCATGCCTTGGGCAGTTCCGACAGCACCCATCATAAGTTTGACAAAATCATCAACAATTTTTTCACGTGTCTGACTCATTAGTTAGCCTATCCATTAGAGCTAAGAAGAATTAATATTCATGATATAACAAATATCGATGTAAACCCCAAACAAAAGCCGGACACCCAAACCCGTAGCAACCATCTGAACAAAAAGAGTTATAAAATGCCGTTTCCTGACATTGACCCAATCATTTTTCAAATAGGTCCATTTGCTTTACGCTGGTATGCGCTGGCCTATATGGTTGGCCTCATCGGCGGTTGGTATTATCTTTTATCTCTTGCGCCCAATACATCTATTCATCAACCGCATCATAAAGAAGAACCATCCCAGCTTGACGATTTCCTCCTCTGGCTAACCCTCGGCACTATTCTCGGGGGACGTCTTGGTTATGTTTTCTTTTATAACCTTGGCTATTACTTTGATAATCCCGGACAGATACTTGCTGTATGGGAAGGCGGCATGGCTTTTCACGGCGGCTTTCTGGGAATTACGATTGCGGCGCTACTTTATGCCCGTAAACGTAATATCAACCCATTAACATTGGGTGATTTAATCGCCGCAGCTGCACCTATTGGATTATTTTTTGGGCGTATCGCCAATTTCATTAATAGTGAATTATGGGGACGACAGACCGAATTTGCGCTTG
>CALKOC010000050.1 GCA_938091085.1 uncultured Alphaproteobacteria bacterium | reverse complement strand
GGATTGGCGAGCGCACCTTATTGATTTGGCACAAAAAGAAAATCTGAAGCCAGAATATTTAAAGCTAAACCCTCTCGGCGTTGTACCAACTTTGGTTGATGCCGGTAAGGTGGTGATCGAGTCCAGCATTATTTGCGAATATTTAGACGATGCATACCCGCAGAAAACATTCCGCCCTGAAGATTCTTATGATGTGTCAAAAATGCGGTTCTGGATGAAGCATGTTGATAACAAACTCCATCCATCCTGTGGTGCCATTCAATGGCCCATGATTATGCGCCCAGCCATGCTTGAGCGTACCCCAGAAGAGCGTGCTGCATTATTGGAAAAAATACCTGAAAAACCTCGTCGCGAGAGGCAAAGACGGTTGATTGAAATGGGTCTCGATGCCCCAGATGTAGCTGACGCCGTAAAAACGTATCGTAAGACAGTGTTGGATATGGATAAGGATTTGGAAGGCCGCGAGTGGCTTATTGGCGAGTCCCTTACGCTTGCTGATATTTGCCTTATCCCGTATTTCCAAACACTTTTTCAATTTGAATGGACTGGGGTTTATGAAGATTGCCCGAATGTTAAGCAGTGGGCACAAAAATGGTTTGATCGACCTTCTTTCATAAAAGCGGTGCGTAAGGATTTTACTGCTGAAAATTTAGAAGATTGTAGGCGTGATGGACGAGCTGCTTGGCCTAAAATAGAAGCTTATCTTTGATTGTTCATCATATCTGCGCTTAGAAAACTCGGCTTCAAATATAGTGTTAGGCTGAAAGTTTGTTTAAGGTATCCCAATGACAAACAAGCTTCGTGTTAAACTCGTATCTAAATATCCGAGAGCCTTTAAGCTCTTAGCGTATCCTGAGTTTAGTCATGATGATATTGAATGGGTTCTGGACTGGGATGCGACCGATTACGACTGGTTTGTCGTTTGTGATGATTTGCCAGCACAAACAGATGAACGCCTTAGCCTTCGTGTTGAAGATTTGGCATGCCCACAAAGCCGGACAATTTTGCTTACTTACGAGCCGTCATCTGTAAAGTTTTATGGTCGGGATTACGTTAAGCAATTTGGAACAGTGCTGACGAGTCATGAGCCTGAAATCCTTAAACATCCGAATAGACATTTTGTCCCTCCAGTAGGGGTTTGGTATTATGGCACGATGGATCATGTTAGGGCGCATCCGACCCCATCTGATAAAACTGCAGACCTTTCTATGTTCATGTCCTTCAAGGCCCAGAAACATACGATGCATCATCTTCGAGCCACTTTTATGCAAGGGCTGACCGATAAGCTTGGTGATCAGGTGGATTTATTCGGGCGCGATTTGAAGTTCGTCGAGCATAAGGCCGAAGGAATGGATGATTATCGATACCAAATAGCAATTGAAAACCACGTTGCGCCTCACCATTGGACAGAGAAATTGTCGGATGCCTATTTGGGGTATTGCCTACCATTTTATTTCGGATGTCCGAATGCGTCAGATTACTTTCCGGAGGAAAGTTTTATTGAATTGGATATTAATGATGTTGAGGCGTCAGTCGATGTAATTCAGCAAGCCATCGCAAATAATGAATACGAAAAAAGATTGGATGCTATTATTGAGGCTAGACGCCGCGTTATAGAGGATCATAACATTCATTCACTTATTGCATCATATATTCTCGAAAAGTCTGAACCTGTGACGCATAGAGGTGATGGGAAAATCCTAAGTCGTCACGCAATGATGCGACGCGATATTCCAACTTTTTTTAGATATGCATTGGACAAAACCAGCCATCGTCGCCAAAACAAAAAACGGTTTAAGCAAAACTTTTGATACATTTCCCAAAATCGAAATGACTATCAACTCATCTTGGTTTTTACTTGCCGTGATATCTGTCTGAGTTAAACTTAAAAAAATTTTTAAAGTGAGGGAAATGATGGGATTGATTATTGCCTTGTTTTTTGTCGTTTTGTTTGTAGCCACTCAGGTTTGGATGATTATGAAGATTTCGGATTTAAGTAAGCGTGTCAAAAATCTTGAGAACGATTCTGGGGAGGATAAGTCATGATTATGTTCCGAACTATATCCCGAACCATGTCCCAAACTATGTCTCGATTATTTTACTATTTGCCCGTTATCGTCATGCTTGGTCTACCAGCAGAAGCATTCGCTAATCAAAAGCTTGGCGGAGTTTTACTATCGCCTGATGGGGAGGCAAGGGGGGTATTTACACTTACCCAAGCACCCGGTGGTTTGCTAGTGACTGCCAAGCTAAAAAATATGCCGGAAGGTCAGCATGCATTTCATCTCCATGCTAATCCAAGCTGTGCAGATAGTTTTAATGCCGCAGGTGGGCATTATAATCCGAAGGGAGACCCTCATGGGTATTTCAGCGGAAAGTCATTCCATCTTGGTGATATGCCAAATATTCATGTCGGTAAATCCGGGCAGCTCAAAATAGAAAACTTTATTCACGGTCTGATTTTGTCATCAAATATGCCACGCCCGGGTACGCTTATTATTCATGCGGGTGGCGATGATTATATCAGCCAACCCTCCGGCGCTGCGGGTACACGTATTGCGTGTGGCGTAATTGAATGATAAGTTTTTTATATGTCTAAGCCGATAAAAACCTATTCTGAGTTCTGGCCTTATTATTTGCAGGAGCACGCCCAACCTGCAACGCGCGGCTATCATTATCTTGGGATTATAGCTCTGATGGGTGTAATTCTGGCAACACTTACTACCGGTAACTTTTTTTACCTCTGGTTTATGCCTGTTGTTGGATATGGTTTTGCTTGGTTCAGTCATCTCACGGTAGAGAAAAACAAACCTGCTACTTTCGATTATCCTTTCTGGTCGCTTATCAGTGATTTCCGAATGTTCTATTGTTGGTTAACTGGACAGATGGATAATGAACTGAAAAAAGCCGGCGTTCTCGAAGAAAGCGTATTTGAGTAAGACCTCTACGGTTTTCTTGAACATTTCTGATTATTATCATTCTGTCATAAGAATCGTGCTTTTAAGTGTGCATGATTTCATGAAGGGCAACGCATTGATACGTCGTGTTTTTATAGTTTTAATATTGATAATGCCTCTGGTGTCTTGTGGTGTACCATTTGTTGATGTGCCGATTATTCCCGGTGTTTAAAATTTAAGTTGAAAATCTTTGTGACTTTGGCGATATATTGCAAACGAGGTGATTATGTCTGCTAAAATTTATCAACCCGGCAAAACTGCTATGCAGTCCGGTATGGCGAAAACCAAAAACTGGATACTTGAATTTGACGCTGAAACCGCGCGCTCCAAAGACCCTTTAATGGGATGGAACAGCGTGTCAGAGACGAAAACTCAAGTTAAACTTCGTTTTGAAACACTTGATGAAGCCAAAGCATATGCTGAGGCCAACGGCATTGCCTATCGAATCTTGAAGCCGCATTCTCGTAAGAAGGTTAGCAAATCATATGCTGCGAACTTCAGCTATGATCGGCAGATTTCTTGGACACATTGATGATTAAACTTTTGGCCCCGTAGCTCAACTGGATAGAGCGACGGACTTCTAATCCGTAGGTTGCAGGTTCAAGTCCTGCCGGGGTCACCATTATCGTGTTAAGACAGCTTCTGCAAAAGCCTCATAAAAACACTTTGAAAATTCATTGCTCGCGGGCTCATATTCCGGATGCCATTGAACTGCTGCGGTGAAGCCTTTAGCGCCTTTTACCTTGAAGCCTTCTATTGTGCCGTCTTCAGCGACTGCTTCAACTTCTAACCCGTCTCCAAGTTTTTCAATGCCCTGAAAGTGAAGGCTGTTAACCATAATTTCGTCTGTCCCAACCCAGCTTTCAAACAAACCGCCCTGGGTAAGTTTTACACTATGGCGCGGCGCATATCGTATAGCTGCATCATCTGTGGTTATTCGTCTATGATCTAGCCTCCCATCAATTTCGTGAATTGCAGGGTGAAGTGTTCCTCCATAGGCTACATTCAATTCTTGAAACCCCCGACATATTGCAATCAAAGGTATTTCATTTTCGATGATTTTTTCTAGAAAAGGGATAGCGGTGCTATCACGATTTTCATCAAAGGGGGGGTGTTTATCAGTTTCATCTTGCCCGTATTGGGAAGGATGCACATTGGAGACATTGCCGGTAAGCATTACCCCGTCAAGCTTATCAAGGAGGGGTAAAATATTTGCTCCTAATGGGGGAATAAGTATTGGTTGAAGATCCGTTAAATCGGTTAAGGCTTGGAGATATCGTTCGCCTGAAAAGAAAACCCGATTTCCATGGAGGTTTCCTGTGTCTGCGATTATGCCGATAATCTTTGTCATGTTTGAATGTCCGATTTATTGCTTAAGAGCTGGCTTCATCAAATCTTTTAAAACCTTCAGTCAAATCTTCAAGTAAATCTTCAACATCCTCTAAGCCAATATGAAGCCGGAGGAGAGGCCCTCTCTTAGGCCCCAATTGTCGTAATAAAACGACAGGTATCATAAGGCTTTCATAACCACCCCAACTATATCCCATGCCGAATAAAGACATATCATCAAGCATGGCGGCTATTTGTGCTTCGCTACAAGGGTGAAGCTCAATTGCAAATAATCCGCCGGCTCCTGAGAAGTCCCTTTTCCAAAAATCATGTTGCGGATGGCTTTCGAGTGCGGGGTGATGAACATGTTTAACTTGCTCTTTTTTCTCAAGCCATTTGGCGATTTTAAGAGCGCTTTCCTGATGCCTTTTCAATCTGACATCTAACGTTCGCACACCACGCAGCGTCATAGCGACATCATCCGGTCCAACGCAAAAACCAATTAGGCCATACATTTTTTTTAAGCGCGTAAGGACTTCTTTTCGTGCAGACACATAGCCAAGCAAGCAATCTGCATGACCGGACACATATTTGGTTGCGGATTGAACGGATACATCAATGCCCATATCAAGTGGTTTGCAAAAAAGCGGTGACGCCCAAGTATTATCCATAGCTGTCAGAATATTGTTCTCCTGCGCAATTTTGATAATCATCTGTAGGTCCATAAGTTCAAATGTTTGTGAACCTGGGCTTTCTAAAAATATGAGTGCCGTGTTGTCACGGATTAGGGGAGAAATATCTTTAACTGTTGGGTCATAAATCTCTGTTTCAATCCCAAAGTCCGGGAGGATTTTCTGGCTAAATGATCTTGTGGACTCATAGGCATTGTCCGGCACCAGCACATGGTCGCCTTGTTTGGATAAGGCGAGGAGCGTCAGCGTACATGCCGCTAATCCACTTGGCAGTAAAAGCGTGCCGTCAGCATGTTCGAGACCGGAGATGACTTCCTCAAGCGCTCTGGTCGTTGGTGTGCCACGCCTTCCATAAGTATAGTCTCCCCGATTATTTATAATATCTTCATAGCTGTCGAACAGAATTGTTGATGCATGGTATACAGGAGTGTTAACAGCTCCAAAATGCTCGGCTCCGGCACGCCCGGCATGGGTCAAAAGGGTAGACGGTTTCTTTTTTCTTTCGTCTTTCAATTTAAAATCCTCTTAAAACTTTTATAAATCTCA
>CALKOC010000049.1 GCA_938091085.1 uncultured Alphaproteobacteria bacterium | reverse complement strand
TTTATTATGTGGACATTAAAACTCGTTCCAGCCGAAACTAAAATCGATTTTATCCGCTTTCATATAGCGAGTTTTATTGTCTCAATTAGTTTGGTTATTGCTTCCTTAGGTTTGTTTTTTACCCAAGGGCTAAATTTCGGTGTCGATTTTAAAGGTGGGACACTAATTGAAATTGGCACGAATGGTCCTGCTGATATTGCTGAGCTTCGCAATGTTATTGGCAACCTAGATTTGGGTGAGGTGCAAATTCAAGAATTTGGTAGCCCTGAGGATGTGCTGATACGCGTTGGCGAAAAAGCCAATGTGACTGATAATGCTGAAAATCTCTCTGCGGTTGATCAAATCCGCAATGCACTCCCGCAGGATGTTACGTTCCGAAGGGTTGAGGTTGTTGGGCCTCAGATAAGTGGTGAGCTTGTTCGCGCCGGTTTTCTGGCGGTGACTGTCGCGATTGGTTTGATGCTTTTTTATATTTGGTTACGTTTTGAATGGCAGTTTTCTGTTGGCGCGGTTTTGGCGTTGATACATGATATTATTCTGACTATAGGTGTTTTCTGTCTCATTCAGTTAGAGTTTAATCTTTCTATTATTGCGGCGATATTGACGATTGTCGGTTATTCAATGAATGACACTGTTGTTGTTTATGACCGCGTGCGAGAAAATCTTCGCCGTTTCAAAAAAATGCCGTTGTCTGACTTAGCTAATCTTTCAATTAACAGCACATTGTCGCGCACAGTCATGACTTCCGTCACGACCTTGTTGGCACTTTTCTCGCTTTATATCCTAGGCGGTGAGGTTATTCGCGGCTTTACACTGGCAATGATTTGGGGCGTTTTTGTCGGTACATACTCATCAATATTTATCGCTTCACCAGTTTTAATGTATCTGGGAGTTAAGCGAGACTGGTCTGAGGCTGCAAAAGACTAGATTAAGAGCGGTAAGTTAGATTTTCCGCTTGTTTCAATACCAAGGCAGCTTTAGGTTTGTTTTATAGATTTTAATGATGGAGGGTTCTATGGCGTCAATTTTGACTTCACTTCGAAACACTGTAATTGCCGGTTTTGTTCTGGCAACTGTTCTGCTGATTATTTACGGCCAGATTCATATGGGTGTGTTTGATCATAATTTTGGGGCGTTCGTTCTTCGTTATCTCCATGTGTTGGCTGGTATTATGTGGATTGGTATTCTGTACTATTTTAACTTTATACAAATTCCAAATATGCCGAATATTCCTGACGAACAAAAGCCTGCGATTGGCAAAGTAATTGCGCCTGCTGCCCTTTGGTGGTTTCGCTGGGGTGCCATGATAACAATCGTTTCCGGTCTTCTCTTAGCAGCAGCCAATGGTTATCTGGTAGAAGCGATCACTCTCGGAGCTTCAGAAGGGTTTGCCGTTGAGAAACATACAATGATTGGTATCGGCATGTGGCTGGGTACAATTATGTGGTTCAACGTCTGGTTTGTTATTTGGCCCAATCAAAAAAGAGCGCTAGGTATTGTTGAAGCTGATGCAGAGACTAAAGCCGCATCAGCCAGAACGGCAATGTTGTTCTCACGCACTAACACAATGCTATCTGTACCCATGCTTTTCTCTATGGTTGCAGCACAAAACCTTTACTAGGAACATCAATTCATAGAGGCTGCACGCATCATTAAGATCCGTGCAGCCTTTTTTATGAGCAATGATAAATGCAGGATATAGCAGTTTTCAGAGATGAGCTAAGAAGCCTTGATGGGGATTTGTTTCTTTGTCATCTCTTTACGCCTGAGCATCTGCGCACAGATGTGCTCACCCTCTATAGTATCTATGCAGATAGTGCGCGAATTCCCTTTATCGTTAGTGAGCCAATGCTTGGGGCAATACGCTTCCAATGGTGGCGTGAGGTCATTGATGGTAAACATGTAGATACGGCTCCCGTCAGCAGTTTTCTTAATGCATCCAATTTGCCTCGCGACTTGTTACATAAGCTGATAGATGCGCGCGAAGGGTTATTTGATAAAGAGCAACCCAGCCTGTCTGAAATTGAACTTTCAGCTTCCGAAATAGGTCTGCTTTTTATGAAAACGGCATTAAGTGTGTTAGGCGAAAACACTGAAGAGGGCTTGCCAGAGGGTTTATTAGAAGCAGCTGGGAGAGGGTTTGAATTGCTTCGACTATCAACCGCCTATCCTGACGAAATTCAAGAAGATATTATCGCTGGCGCAAAGTCTCAACTTCAGACTGCGGCGAGGTTGTTTAATGGGATGTCGCGAAAGCAGCGCAAAATTGTACTCCCGGCTTTTTTAATTATCGGATTGTCCAAAAAGCACAGTCAAAATATTGATAGATCAAGGTCACTTTTATTTTACCAGCTTCAGTTATTAAAAATGGCTTTCACTGGAAAGTTGTAATTTTTCCAGCTAACTCATGTTTCAATGAGAGGGGCGCCATATTTCAAAATCTTGTCTGGCGCGGCTGGTGAAGCTGGTTTGCCGCGCACGTTTTTTGGCATGCATGCGCGCTTTGCCCTTTAGTTTTTCACCGGTTTCAGAGTCGGTGAATTTTACTTGGGTTTGATCAATCTCAGGCATCAAGCCAAAATTAATATTCATGGGTTGGAAAGTGTCCATATTGGCGTTTTTTGTAATATGCGCCAATAAAGCCCCAAGTGCTGTGGTCATTGGGGGTGGGGAAAGACTTTTATTTTGAATTTGAGCTGCGGTAAATAACCCTGCAAGCAAGCCAATCGATGTGCTTTCAACATACCCTTCAACCCCTGTTATTTGCCCTGCAAAACGAATATTTTGGGCAGTTTTTAGAGATAAATCTTCGTCTAACAAGCTTGGGCTGTTCAAAAAAGTATTGCGGTGTAAACCGCCTAATCGAGCAAAACGTGCGTCTTCAAGTCCAGGAATAAGACGTAGGATATCCGCCTGAGCACCATATTTCATTTTGGTTTGAAATCCGACGATATTATAAAGTGTTTTCAATGCATTATCTTGACGAAGCTGGACTACTGCATAAGGCTTTACATCGGGATTATGCGCATTTGTAAGTCCGCGAGGTTTCATTGGGCCATGCCGTAAAGTCTCGCGCCCACGAGAGGCCATGACTTCAATCGGTAAGCATCCGTTAAAATATGGTGTATCTTCTTCCCATTGTTTGAAATCAGCGGTTTCGCTAACAATTAGGGCGTCTATAAACGCGTGATACCGTGCTTCATCCATCGGGCAATTTATATAATCCTTACCATCCCCGCCTGGTCCTGATTTATCATAGCGAGATTGTTCCCAGCAAATATTCATATTAATGCTATCGCGATAAACAATTGGTGCAATTGCATCAAAAAAAGCAAGCTTATCGCTACCAGTCATTTTTAAGATTTCTTCTGATAGTGCAGGTGAGGTTAAAGGGCCGGAGGCAATAATCACATGTTCCCAATCAGGGTTAATCGAAGTGACTTCTTCACGTTTTATTGTAATCGACGGATGATTTTCGAGTTCTTGCGTCACTGCCTGAGAGAAGCCTTCTCGGTCAACCGCCAATGCCCCTCCGGCAGGCAATTGATGCTTGTCAGCACACTTCATAATTAGACTACCGGCGTCTCGTAGTTCTGCATGCAACAGGCCGACAGCATTCGTTTCTGCATCATCGGAACGAAATGAGTTTGAGCAAACAAGCTCTGCAAGTCCATCCGTAACATGCGCGTCAGTTTTGCGGTGAGGGCGCATTTCATAAAGTATTACAGGAATACCAGTTTGCGCTAATTGCCATGCGGCCTCGGACCCAGCAAGACCACCACCAATAATGTGAACTGTATGACTGCTCATATTCGACACGCTCCTTGGTCACTCATAAATCAAGCAGTAACGAGATGGAAGCTTTATTCGGCAGCTTTCGCTGTCGTTCCACGTGTTTTAGAGGAAGATTTAGTATTCGGCTTTGGCTTTTTGAGAAGTTTTGACAAAAACTGACCTGTGTAACTTTCTTTGACACTTGCCACCTCTTCCGGTGTTCCGGAAGCAACTATCTCTCCACCGCCATGACCACCATTTGGACCCAAATCAATTACTTTGTCAGCTGTTTTTATTACTTCGAGGTTATGCTCTATCACGGCTATCGTATTTCCAGCATCAACCAATTCATGCAATACATCTAATAGTTTCGCGACATCATGAAAATGAAGGCCTGTGGTTGGTTCATCCAGAATGTAAAGAGTTCGACCAGTGGCACGTCTGGAAAGTTCTTTGGCAAGCTTGACGCGCTGGGCTTCTCCACCTGAGAGCGTAGTCGCTTGCTGCCCAACTTTGATATAACCAAGCCCGACACGTTGTAGCGTGACCATTTTATCTCTTATAACCGGCACGGCTTTAAAGAAATCTGCGGCTTCATCTACTGTCATATCCAGAATATCAGCGATGTTTTTGTCTTTAAATTTAACTTCCAGTGTTTCACGATTATAACGCTTGCTGTTACAGACATCACATTCAACATAGACATCAGGCAGGAAGTGCATTTCAATTTTGATGACACCGTCTCCCTGACAGGACTCACAGCGACCACCTTTTACATTGAATGAAAAACGACCAGGCTTGTATCCTCGTATCTTTGATTCCGGCAAACCGGCGAACCATTCACGAATTGGCGTGAATGCGCCTGTATAGGTCGCTGGATTAGAGCGTGGTGTTCTTCCGATAGGCGATTGGTCAATATCAATGACCTTGTCAAGATGCTCTAAGCCCTCAATAGCTTTATGCGGGGAGGGTAAATCCCGAGCATTATGTAGTTTTCTTGCTGTTGCTTTATAGAGCGTGTCGAGCAAGAGGGTTGACTTACCACCACCTGACACACCTGTTACGCATGTAAATGTGCCCAGCGGAATATCAGCTGTTACGTTTTTAAGATTATTACCACTGGCTTCGACAACTCTGAGATGCCGCCCAAGATAAGCTTCGCGTCTTTTTGTGGGGACTGGGATAGATCTCGTGCCGGAAAGATATTGTCCTGTCAGGCTTTTTTTGGCGCTTTTGATTTTTGCGGGCGTGCCTTCCGCAATAATTTCGCCGCCATGCACACCTGCACCAGGGCCAATATCAACTACATAATCTGCAGCGAGAATAGCATCCTCATCATGTTCAACAATAATCACAGTATTACCAAGATCGCGAAGTCGCGTTAGGGTTTCTAAAAGGCGTGCATTGTCCCGTTGGTGTAAGCCGATAGAAGGTTCATCCAGTACATAGAGAACACCGGTCAGACCTGATCCGATTTGCGAGGCCAGACGGATCCGTTGACTTTCTCCGCCTGATAGAGTTCCTGAGTTACGTGAAAGGGTCAGGTAATCAAGTCCAACATCATTCAGAAATTTTAGCCTCTCACGGATTTCTTTAAGTATCCGCGATGCAATTTCGGATTGTTTGGAATTAAGATGTTTGTCCAATTCAGAAAACCATTTATCTGCGTCAAGAATGGACATCTCAACAACTTCCCCAATATGCAGTTTTGCAATCTTAACCGACAGAGCCTCTGGCTTAAGACGAAAGCCGCCACAAGCGTCACAATCGGTCTTGGACTGGAATTTTTCAATTTCCTCCCGCATCCAAGCACTATCAGTCTCGCGGAAGCGACGCTCGAGATTTCCCACAACGCCTTCAAATGGTTTTGTTGTCTTAAAGCTCCGCGTTCCATCATCATAAGTGAATTTGATAGGCTCTTTATTGCTTCCGTAAAGAATACTGTTTTGTGCCTTGGCATCAAGATCATGCCAAGGATCATTCATCGAAAAACCGAAATGTTCAGCGAGACTTTCGAGTGTTTGCGTATAATAAGGTGAGGATGTGCCGGACTTTGCCCATGGAACGATCGCGCCTTTTCTTAGAGATAATGTTTGGTCGGGCACAATGGCTTCTGGGTCTATGAAAAATTGTGTCCCAAGGCCATCACAGCTAGGGCAGGCACCAAATGGATTGTTAAAGGAAAATAATCTCGGTTCAATTTCATCGATTGTAAATCCAGACTCTGGGCAAGCAAAACGTGATGAAAAAACAATTTTCTCTGGCTCAGCATCTTTTTTACTATCTGCCATTTCAGCGACTGCAATACCATCAGTAAGTTGCAATGCAATTTCCATGCTATCAGCAAGCCGATTGCCGAGGTCTGGCTTAACGACAATTCGGTCAACAACCACATCAATATCGTGTTTAAACTTCTTATCAAGCGTTGGAACATCAGAGATTTCATAATACGTCCCATCAACCTTGACGCGTTGAAACCCTCGTTTCTGTAACTCTGCAAAATCTTTTCGGTATTCCCCCTTACGCCCACGCACAATTGGAGCGAGCAGATAAAGTCGGGTACCTTCAGGGAGTGTCATGATGCGGTCAACCATTTGGCTAACAGTCTGACTTTCAATCGGCAGGCCGGTGGTTGGTGAATAAGGAATACCAACGCGCGCAAATAATAGGCGCAAGTAGTCATAAATCTCTGTGACAGTGCCAACGGTTGAGCGAGGATTTTTGGAAGTGGTTTTTTGTTCAATCGAAATTGCGGGAGATAAACCGTCAATTTGGTCTACATCCGGCTTTTGCATCATTTCCAAAAACTGCCGAGCATAGGCTGAAAGGCTTTCGACGTAACGCCGCTGACCTTCAGCATAGATTGTATCAAACGCCAGTGAACTTTTTCCAGAACCCGAGAGTCCTGTAATAACAATCATTTTATCACGTGGCAGGACGATAGAAATATCTTTGAGATTATGTTCGCGTGCACCGACAATATTGATATTTTTTGCCTGTATTGGAGCCGGCATTGAAGCTGATTTACGTTTTGCGGGCATCTGCGTGTTTGACCTATCTATATACATCTCAGGAGTTAGTTCACATCCTAACACGAGCAATATTTTATTATATTGTTGCTGGCTATTGTTTATCGACTATGGATGAAAATTAAAATAAGTTTTCCACAGGAATGCCATCCTAGAATTGATACACAGAGCCGAGTCATCATTAAATTCATACTGTAATAATGATCGGAGAAAAAATGGCTGGTAGCATTAATAAAGTTATTCTCGTTGGTAATCTGGGGGCAGATCCGGAAATTCGTCAAACCAAAGACGGTAGACCTATTGCAAATCTCAGTATTGCGACAGGCGAAAGCTGGAAAGATAAAAATACCGGCGAAAGAAGAGAAAAAACAGAATGGCACCGTGTTGTGATTTTCAGCGAAGGGCTTGCAAAAATTGCTGAACAGTACCTTCGTAAAGGTTCTAAAGTTTATATTGAAGGCCAACTTCAGACACGAAAATGGCAAGATCAAAACGGTCAGGATAAATATACAACCGAAGTTGTTCTGCAGGGCTACAGTAGCAATCTCACTATGCTTGACAGCCGTCAGGGTGGTGGGGATTTTGCAGGAAGCTCAACTGAAAATGTAAGTTCCGGTGGTGGAGGGGATAGTTTACCTCCGTCGTCCCCCGGTGGTGATATGGATGGCGATATTCCATTTTAACCCATTGATTTAAAAATAAATTTTCCCGTTTCCATTGTAAGGAATTATTGCGACTCATAGCCTAAAAATGCTATAAAAAGTGATGGGATTTCTCCTGAAATAATAGCGCGGGAATAGCAAAAAAATTGATTGAAGACTCTGACAATTCTCAAGACGATGAAGTCGAAACAGATACACTTCCTGAAGATGAAATATCATCAAAGGAAGCAAGTACAGGTGGCGATGATGACGGAAATGATCCGCCGGTAACTCCCCCTGTAACATCGGGTAGCGGAGGCGAAGTTCCTCCTGATTTTGACGTCAGCCCCATCAATATCGAAGATGAGATGCGAACATCTTATCTCGATTATGCAATGAGTGTGATTGTCAGTCGCGCTTTGCCCGATGTCAGGGATGGTTTGAAGCCTGTTCACCGCCGAATTCTGTTTTCAATGAACGAAAACGGCTACGACTTCAATAAACCTTATCGTAAATCTGCACGCGTTGTCGGTGATGTCATTGGTAAATATCACCCTCATGGTGACCAATCAATTTATGACGCCTTGGTTCGGATGGCGCAGAGCTTTTCTATGCGGTTGCCTCTTTTGGACGGGCAGGGCAATTTTGGGTCAATTGACGGAGACCCAGCTGCAGCTATGCGTTATACCGAGGTCAGGATGGCCAAGCCAGCGCATTCGCTGCTTGAAGACATTGACCGCAACACAGTTGATTTTCAGGATAACTATGACAACTCAGAGCGTGAACCAGTTGTTTTGCCAGCGCGGTTTCCAAATCTTCTTGTTAATGGGGCAAATGGTATCGCAGTTGGTATGGCGACAAATATTCCCCCGCATAATCTTGGGGAAGTGATTAATGCTACTTTGGCTCTAATTACCAATCCAGAACTTGAAGATGGTGAACTAAATGCCATCGTCCCAGGCCCTGACTTCCCAACAGGTGGTCAAATCTTAGGGCGAAGAGGTGCACTGTCTGCCATTTTGACTGGGCGTGGCTCCATCGTCATGAGAGGCAAGGCTGAGGTTGAGGAAATTCGTAAGGGACGTCTTGCGATTATCGTTACTGAAATTCCATACCAAGTTAATAAAACCACCATGATTGAAAAAATCGCAGAGCTGGTGCGTGAGAAAACACTTGAAGGCATTGCTGATATTCGCGACGAGTCCGACCGCGACGGCATGAGGGTTGTTGTAGAATTGAAACGGGAGGCTGTTCCAGAGGTGGTGCTGAACCAACTTTACCGCTTCTCCAGCCTGCAAACCAGCTTTGGTGCAAATATGCTTGCGCTCAATAGTGGTAAGCCGGAACTCCTTAATCTCCGCTCTATATTGCAGGCTTTCATTGCTTTCCGCGAAGTTGTGGTTACCCGCCGCAGTAAGTTTGAGCTTGATAAGGCGCGCGACAGAGCGCATGTTTTGGTTGGTTTGGCGATTGCAGTGGCCAATATTGATGAGGTAATTGCGGTTATCCGCAAAGCTGCTTCACCACAAATTGCACGTGAGCAACTTATGACCCGTGCTTGGGATGCTGAAGATGTTGCTGATCTTATCCGTCTAATTGATGACCCACGTCATCGTATTGATGATAAAGGTAAATACGTCCTCAGTGAAGCTCAGGCGCGCGCTATTCTTGAGCTTCGTCTCCAACGCCTGACAGCAATGGGCCGAGACGAGATTGGTGACGAACTGAGTGAACTTGGCGGGAAGATAACGGATTACCTTGATATTCTCGGTAGCCGTGAGCGTGTTCTCTCAATTATCAGTGATGAATTAACATCCGTGAGAGATGAGTTTGCGACACCGCGGCGGACTGAAATTATTGATGATGAGTTTGAAGTTGATGATGAAGACCTTATTCCTTCGGAAGAAATGGTCGTGACAGTCAGTCATTCCGGTTACATTAAACGTGTTCCATTATCAACATACCGAGCGCAAAAAAGAGGTGGTAAAGGCCGTTCTGGTATGTCTACCAAGGATGAAGATTTCGTTACGCGTATCTTCGCGGCTAATACACATCAGCCCGTTTTGTTCTTCTCAACAACCGGCATGGTCTACAAAATGAAAGTCTGGCGTTTGCCGGTCGGTAATCCGCAATCTCGTGGTAAGGCGCTCGTTAATCTGCTGCCCCTTCAGGAAGATGAGACCATTGCTGCTATTATGGCGCTTCCTCAAGATGAAGATAGTTGGAGTGATTATCACGTCATGTTCGCCACAGGCTTTGGTAATGTGCGGCGCAATGACTTGTCGGATTTTGTCAATATTAACAAAAGTGGCAAAATAGCCATGAAGCCCGAAGAGGGTGAGTTTATTGTCGGCGTTGAGCTGTGTACTGAGAATGACGATGTGCTGCTTACCAATGATGCAGGGCGTTGTATTCGCTTCCCAGTGACCGCTGTCCGGGTTTTCCGTAGTCGCAATTCAACGGGTGTCCGCGGCATCAAATTGGGGAAAGATGAGAAGGTTATTTCTCTCTCAATTTTGATGCATAGCGACGCTTCTCCGGCAGAACGAAACAGCTATTTGAAACAAGCTGCGATGCTTCGGCGCGCAACCGATGGCACTGACGAGGAATTTAAAGAAGCCGAGCTAGAAGAAACTACTGAAGAGGCTGTTCTTAGCCCTGAGCGTTACGCCGCCATGGGTGCGCAAGAGCAATTCCTTTTGACTGTAAGCGAGAACGGTTATGGAAAACGTTCATCGGCCTACGAATACCGTGTTTCTGGCCGTGGCGGTAAAGGCATAATTGCCATGACTGTAACCGACAGGAATGGGCCTTTAATTGCCTCCTTCCCGGTCAAGGAAACAGACCAAATTATGCTAGTGACGAATAGTGGGACTTTGATAAGATGTCCGGTGAATGATGTGCGTGTTGCGGGACGGAATACCCAAGGGGTCACCATCTTCAAGACAGATGAGGACGCTAATGTGGTTTCCGTGATTTGTCTGAGCGAGACTTCTGATGAAGCTATCCCTGACGAAGAAGACTCAGGTGGCGATGAAGGCTCTGAAAACTCTCCAGATGATACGCCTAATGATACATCAGACGCAGGGGATGCATGATGCTTAAAGGTTTTTATCCGGGAAGTTTTGATCCATTAACCTTCGGTCATCTCGATATCATTACTCGTGGCTTAAGCCTTGTGAACAGTCTTGTTATCGGTGTCGGGGTTAGCGCCACAAAAAAGCCAATCTTTTCAACTCAAGAACGAATTGAAATGATAACCCAAGAAATTGCTAATTGTCTGCCGGATCAAACGGATAAAGTTCAGGTTACTGCTTTTGAAGGGCTTATGGTTAACGCTGCAGAGCAGTATGGGGCCAATGTTATCTTGCGAGGTCTTCGTAATACTGGTGATTTTAATTATGAGGCTCAGATGGCTAATATTAATCGGCAAACATCATCGCCTATTGAAACAGTTTTTCTTGCTGCCTCTCCTGAGATTTCGCATATTTCATCAACTCAGGTTCGACAAATTGCTCAGTTAAAAGGTGATGTCAGCATGTTTTGCCCTACATCTATATGTGAAAAGCTAATAACCAAGTTAAATTAATCTATTAGGAGTGTTATTTGATGCGTAACATTATATGTTTATTTACATTTTTCGGTATCATTCTACCTCTTTCCCTATCCCCTGCATTCGCGTCAGAAAAGGAGTCTGTCATGATATTGGAACTTAGTACCGGTACAGTCAAAATTCGTCTCAGGGATGATTTGGCACCAAAACATGTTGAAAGAATGAAGCAACTCGCTGATCTAAAATTTTACGACAATATTATCTTTCATCGTGTAATTGATGGTTTTATGGCTCAAACTGGTGACCCAACCGGCACGGGTATGGGAGGCTCTGACTATCCTGATTTACGGGCAGAGTTTTCGCCTGAGCCATTTTTGCGCGGGACTATTGGTATGGCCCGCTCTCAGCACCCGGACAGTGCAAATAGCCAATTTTTTATCTGTTTAGAAGATGCTGAATTTCTTAATCGGCAATATACCGTTTTCGCAGAAGTCATAGAAGGCATGGAGCATGTAGATGCTATTGCTAAAGGTGAACCACCTGAAGAGCCTGACTATATTGTAACCATGCGCCCTGCGGACACTGATGACGAATAGCAAAGCGTATGCAGGTTGAAGCTTTTGACTTTGATCTGCCCGACGAGCTGATTGCATTACGCCCAGCGTCACCCCGTGATGCGGCTAAATTGCTCCATGTCTCATCAGACGGTCAACTAACTGATAAAATTATCCTTGATATGACATCCTACCTTTCCAAGGGAGATGTTCTGGTTGTGAATGATACACGCGTTATACCTGCCAAGCTGACAGGAACACGTTTACGCGAATCTAGTGATGGTTCTGAACAAAATCAGGGCGCTCAAATTGAACTGAATCTAATTGAACGGCAAGGTTCGAGTATTTGGAAATGCCTTTTGAAACCAGCAAAAAAGGTTAAGCTGGGTGATGTTATCCTTTTTGAAAGTAAGGATGGCGGCGCTTTTCCCGCAACTGTTCTGGCAAGAGAACAGGGTGAAGCCATCATTGATTTTAACTTATCACTGGACAAGATGGACGCCCTTCTTGGGCTAATCGGATCTATGCCCTTACCGCCTTACATTGCAGGCAAACGCACGCCTGATGAAAAAGATAATCATGATTATCAAACATTATTTGCCGAACATGACGGCGCAGTTGCGGCTCCAACAGCAGGACTTCATTTTACGCCCCATTTACAGGCTGAACTTGAGGCAAAGGGGGTGGAAATATGCCGTGTAACCTTGCACGTGGGGGCAGGGACTTTTTTGCCTGTTAAAGCTGAAAACACAGATAATCACAAAATGCATGCTGAATGGGGGGAAGTTAAGCCTGAGGTAGCTGACAGGCTTAATAATGTGAAAAGAGGTGGACATAAGATTTGCTGTGTTGGCACAACATCTTTGAGATTGTTGGAGTCAGCTACGAGAGACAATGGGGTGATTGAACCATTTGCAGATACGACTGATATTTTCATTAAGCCCGGTTATCGTTTTAGGGCAGCTGATATGCTGTTGACCAATTTTCATTTGCCTAAATCAACTTTATTCATGCTTGTGTCAGCTTTTTCTGGGCTGAATACAATGAAAAAAGCTTATGACTATGCTGTCCAAAATAAGTACAGGTTTTATTCTTATGGCGATGCATGCTTACTGGAATTGGCTAATAAAGATAATTAGGGGTCTCCATGGATTTCATACTTCATTCAAAGGATGGCCAAGCAAGACATGGCACAGTAATCACCCCGAGAGGTGAAATAAGAACCCCTGCCTTTATGCCCGTTGGAACTGCAGGAACTGTCAAAGCAATGTATATGGATCAGGTCAAAGACCTTGGCGCCGACATTGTTCTTGGCAACACCTATCACCTCATGTTGCGCCCGGGTGCTGAAGAAGTTGCGGCGCTTGGTGGTTTGCATGATTTTATGAAATGGGATGGCCCAATTCTTACAGATAGCGGAGGGTTTCAGGTGATGTCGCTTTCTAAGCTTCGGCAAATGAGCGAGGAAGGGGTTAATTTCCAAAGCCATATTGACGGCAGTTCATATATGCTCACACCTGAGCGCAGCATCGAAATACAAACGCTTTTAGGCGCAAATATCCGAATGATTTTGGACGAATGCACACCATTTCCGGCGACCGAAAAACAGGCGCGTGACTCGATGGCTTTATCTACGCGCTGGGCAGAAAGATCAAAAAAGGCTTTCCAACAATACGATAAGGGCGAAGGTGATGCGCTCTTTGGGATTGTTCAGGGCGGGATTTATGAGAGTCTTCGATTAGAGAGTGTATCAAATCTCTTGGAAATAGGTTTTGACGGATATGCTGTTGGCGGGCTAGCCGTAGGTGAGGGGCAAGAGGAAATGCTGAAAGTGCTGGATTTTACAGTACCGGCGATGCCTGAGAACAAACCGCGTTATCTGATGGGGGTCGGAACGCCCGAAGATCTTGTTCAGGCAGTCTCTAGGGGTATTGATATGTTTGATTGTGTTATGCCGACCCGCGCCGGGCGTCACGGTTTGGCATATACGCGCAAAGGCAAGGTAAATTTAAAAAATGCCCGTCATGCAAATGATCCGCGACCACTTGATGAAGAAAGTGATTGCCCAGCAGCAAGTTCATATAGCCGCGCTTATCTTCATCATCTGGTAAGATGTGGTGAGTATCTTGCGGCAATGTTACTGACTTGGAATAACCTCCATTATTACCAGTCACTCATGCAAGAAATGCGGAAGAATATTGAGGCGGGTACATTTGATGCTTTTGTTGAGGCCTTTTATAGAGACCAAAATGAAGGCGATATATCCCCAATAGATAAGGTATAATTTAGGGGTGGGTGAGACGAATTGTACCTATCATGAAAATAAGTCTGGAATCGGCGTGTAAGTTGGTCTATATCCCGCTTACTGGAAGGGCCCTTAGCTCAGTTGGTAGAGCAACTGACTTTTAATCAGTGGGTCGCAGGTTCGATTCCTGCAGGGCTCACCAGTTACCTAGACTTACTTCATATAATAAGACATTTTATTATCTTAATAATAAATCATGGAGCCTAGGATATGAACTTTTCCGAAAAAAAGACTTATCTCGCTGTGATGGTGACTTTACTTATTTCTTGTTTCATCGCCGGTGTTTATTATCTAACCAGTACCAGAACGCCTCAACAAAAAGCACAATGCGATACTCCTAAATACGAAAAAGTCTTTATTCAGGGTGGCAGCTTTATAATAGGAGACAGTTCTGGCTATCCCGAGGAACGGGGACGCCAAAAAATTATTATTGATGACTTTTATATAGACAAATATGAGGTCACGAATGCTCAATTCTCAGAATTTGTGAAAGCCACAGGCTACGTAACTCTCGCAGAACGTGGGCTAGATAAGGAATTATATCCAGATATCTCTGAAGAACTTCTTGTGCCGGGATCCGCTGTCTTTAGTCCGCCCGAAAAGTTTTACAGTTTAAGTTACATGAATTGGTGGCAATTTGTTGCTGGGGCTAACTGGCGACATCCAGAAGGGCCGTTAACTGATATCAAGAATAAGGACCATTATCCTGTTGTGCATATCGCTCTCGAAGATGCCAAAGCCTATGCGGAATGGAAAGGGAGCGATTTACCAAGTGAGGCTGAGTGGGAATATGCTGCCAAGGCTGGAACTGATGCGCGATACGCATGGGGCGATGAGGCCTATCCAGATGACATATATATGGCCAATACTTGGCAGGGGCGATTCCCTGTAATGGGAACTGGCGAAGATGGATATCAATTTATCGCGCCTGTGGGATGTTTTCCTGAGAATAATAACGGTCTGTTAGATATGATTGGTAATGTTTGGGAGTGGACAGATGATTCTTACCTCGCGGAGCGTAACGTAATTGAACATAGTCATCCTGATAATGCTTTAAAGGCTAAAGTACAGACCAATGGTGTTGCGGAAGTGCATGTAATTAAAGGGGGTTCTTATCTTTGTGCGCAAAATTATTGCCTTAGATATAGACCTGCAGCAAGACAGCCGCAAGAAACTGGCTTGGGGACAAATCATCTTGGTTTTAGAACTATTAAACGCAAATCCCCTTAAATTGGTGATTCACTAACACTCTTGATAGGAAATTAATTGAGTTTCTCATATTACACGACTTGATTTTAACGCTTTGATATGAGAGTAAATTGATGAATATTTTTCTAAAACGGTTTTAAGCCGTATTCTTATTTTAGTGAGGGACTAGATATGCCTAAGGCTTATACAAACAGCAATGTCCTCTTGCATCGTATTTTTATCACTGCGATGGCAAGTTTATTTGTATTTATTGCTTTAATTTTTCAGGCGAATGCTCAAGAAGTGCTTGCTCAGGTTCAGTCAACAGCAACTGGTTCTGTTACTGATGGATCAAATTCTCAAAAGAAGATTGATACATTGGATGATCAAACCGCTGAACTCGTAATGGAGTATAGAGCATCTGTAAGACAACTTGAAGAGCTTAGAGAGTACAACGCCCAGTTGGAAAAGCTTATCAAAGCCCAGCGAGAAGAGATGGTTAAGATACGTCAGGAAATCGAAGACGTTACGACTATCGACCGGACAATCATCCCTCACATGTTTAAAATGATCGATGGTCTGGAAGCATTTGTAAATCTCGACACACCATTTCTTATCGCTGAACGTAAAGCACGTGTTGCTCGTTTACGCGATCTGATGGATCGTTCAGATGCAAACCCTGCTGAAAAATATCGTAAAATTTTGGAAGCTTTCGAAATTGAAAACGAATATGGCCGTACGATTGAGGCCTATGAAGGCGAACTTACAGTTGATGGAGTGAATCGTACTGTTAACTTCCTTCGCCTAGGTCGTGTTTCATGGCTCTATCAAACGCTTGACGGAGAAGAGAGTGGTGTGTGGTCACAAGCTGACGGCGATTGGGTTGACCTAGACGGCGACTTTGATGCTGAAATTCGTACCAATTTAAGAATTGCTCGCGAACAAGCTGCACCAAATCTAATGGTCGTGCCTTTGTTTGGCGCTAATGGGGGGAACTAATCATGTTTCGTAAAACACTTTTAACATTTCTGGTTTGCGGTTTTTTCGCTTCTAATGCCGTAGCACAAGAAGCTGAAACCCCCGTAAAGGACGAGCCTCTTACCCTTCAACAGCTACTTGAGCGGGTCAAAGAAGGTCGCGTAACTGATAACTCAGCTAATAAAAAACGCGAACGCCAATTTATTAATGAGCGCAACAAGCGTAAATCTATGCTTGATGATGTTAACCGTAAAATCGGTGTTGAAGAAGCGCGCAGTGAGCGGCTTGAAGCAACATTTAACGCTAATGAGCTGCAACTAGCTGAACTTGAAGGTCTGCTGAATGAACGCCTCGGTGTGTTTGGTGAACTCTTTGGGGTTGTTCGTCAGGTTTCCGGTGAAACTAGCGCACAAGTAGGTTCAAGTATCATTAGTGGTGAAATTACTGGCCGTCTGCCAGCTCTTGATGAGCTTGCCAAGTCAAAAGGTCTGCCAAAGATTAAAGAACTTGAAGGTCTCTGGTATGCACTTCAGCAAGAAATGACAGCACAAGGTGAAGTCAAAACATTTACGGGTCAAATTGTTGCACCTGATGGTATCGCCGGCCCAGCCGAGATTACTCGTGTAGGTCCGTTTACAGCCCTTAGTGACAATCGTTTCCTTCGTTATGCAGGCGACGGTAAATTTGTTGAACTTGGTCGCCAGCCACCAGCACGCTTTATGGATGGTGCTGACGATTTGCTTGATGCAGATCCAGGTGAGTTAACCGCTGGTGTCGTTGATCCGTCACGCGGCGCAATTTTGGACCTCTTCCTGCAAACACCAAATCTTAGTGAACGTATCGGGCAGGGTGGACTTGTTGGTTACATCATTATTGTTCTTGGTATTGCTGGTGTATTACTGGCCTTTGAACGGATTTTCAGTCTTACTCTGACAGCTAAGTCCATCAATGAGCAACTCGAGTCTGGCCAGCCAGGTGGTGATAACCCTCTGGGTCGTGTTTGGGAAGCTTACACAAATAACCGTTCGGTTGATGTTGAAACGCTGGAACTTAAACTTGATGATGCAATCTTGAAAGAGATGCCAGCGCTTGAGCGTGGGTTGAGCACCATTAAGTTAATTTCAGGTGTTGCGCCATTGCTCGGCCTTCTGGGTACGGTGACAGGTATGATCCTGACCTTCCAAGCGATTACATTGTTTGGTACGGGCGATCCGAAACTCATGGCTGGTGGTATTTCACAAGCTCTCATGACAACTGTTCTGGGTCTTTGTGTTGCTATTCCGACATTGTTGCTTCATTCGGTTGCAGCCTCACGTTCACGTGAAGTTGTTCAAATCCTTGAAGAGCAAGCTACCGGCCTTGTCGCCGCGCATGCTGAAACCAACAAAGGTCGATAGGTAGGAGCTGAGCATGGAATTCAGCGAGATCATCTGGCTGTTTCTTAATCCCCTTAACGCCATTCGTGGTGTTAGGGACTTCCTTGAGATGGGTGGCAATGTCCTGTTTGTCATCATGATTGTTAATGTCATTCTTATGGGATTAATTTACGAGCGTTTCAGTTACTTCAGACGCGGATTTGTGCTAGTGCATGATGAAACATTGAATGCTTGGAACGCCCGTAGCGATCATAAGTCTTGGACAGCTCACCGTATTAGGGAGCAACTCATCTCAGTCGCCAAAATCGGTGCTCAAAAGAATATGGGTTCCATTAAAGCACTTGTTGCCTTATCGCCTTTGCTCGGTCTCGTCGGGACTGTAACGGGCATGGTTGAAGTGTTTGATGTGATGGCGATTACTGGATCAGGAAATGCTAGAGCCATGGCTGCGGGCATATCCAAGGCAACACTGCCAACAATGGCAGGCCTTGTAACTGCGGTAGCAGGCATTGCTTTTTCGACTGTTCTAGAGCGGCGCGCAGATCGTGCTGTATCAGAACTCGAAGATAAATTAATATTGATGTAGGGGGGGGAATCTTATGCGTCGCAAACGTCAAAGAAATACCGAAGAGTCTGATATTGATATCACACCAATGATGGATGTCGTATTTATCATGCTCATCTTCTTCATTGTGACAGCTACTTTTGTAAAAGAAAGCGGCATTGATGTTACCCGTCCTGATGCGCAAACTGCCACCAAGCAGAACCGTGTCGGTATTCTTGTAGCAATCAATGAATACAATGAGATTTGGATTAATCGCCGCGAGGTAGACATTAATGCCGTTCGTGCTAACATTGAACGTCTTCATGCCGAAAACCCTCAGGGTGGTGCCGTTATTCAGGCAGATAAGAATGCTCAAACCGGTACGCTGGTTGAAGTTATGGATCAAATCCGTCTGGCTGGTGTGCAAGCAATTTCAATTGCTGCAGAAGAACGGTAAAGGAGTCTCCGGACATGCCTTCATTTATCCAAGGTTTACCAAACTGGTTTATGGCTGCTGTTACAACAACAGCCTTATTCCTCGTGATGAAAATCATGGTGACCGGACAGCAATATGAGATAGAGGAAGCCTTTGGCGGCGTTGCCATCGACTTTGTTCGTCTTGAAAGAGAGGAAGATGTTAATACGAAAGATCGTGTTAAACGTCCCTCCCGAAAAGAAGCTGAGCCACCACCCCCACCACCGCCTATGGATCAGGTGGAACGCCCGGACATAGACCCTTCTAATATTGATGCCGACTTTGGGCTTTCTATGGGTCTTAATCTGAACGCTCCTGTGGATGGTGATGCACTAGCGATTGTCCGTGTTTTGCCAAGATACCCTAATCGCGCTTTGTCACGTGGGATTGAAGGCTGGGTGTTACTTGAATTTACAATCAGTCCAATTGGACAGGCTATGGAACCTGTCGTGATTGACTCTGATCCAGCTGGTATATTTGATCGTGCCGCTATCAATGCGGTTCGTAAATGGAAATATAGACCAAAAACAGAGGAAGGTCGTGCGGTCCCAAGACCGGGTGTACGTCAGATGATTACCTTCCAAATAAGTAAGGACTAGTTATGTCAAAGCTTCGCTTTAGCTCACTTATTCTGATATTTTCTTTCATGGCGTCGCCTATCATGCCCGAAGCAATTCGGTTAATTGATACGGCTACTGCTCAGGAAGAGAAAAAGAAAAAGCCTAAAACTCGCCGTTCCCAAGTATTGAGTAAAGGGGCTTTTAACCAGATAACGTCCGCTCAGGAAGCTTTGTCCGAAGGCAATCATGAAACAGCGATGAATATTCTGCTGAACATGATGAAAAGTGACCGTTATAATCCCTATGAAAAAGGCGTTGCCCAGCAAACATATGCTTACGTTTGGGCGGATAAAGGTGATTATACCCGTGCATTGGTCGAATTCGAACGCGCACTTAATTTAGGCGTCTTGCCTGAACAAGTTCAACTTGATCTAACATATAATCTGGCTAAACTCAGCATAGCGGAAGATAAACCAAAGCAAGCCCTGCGTTATCTGAATCGCTGGTTCTCTCAAGTTGAAGAGCCGAGTGCTTCAGCTTATGGCCTGAAAGCTCAGATTTATCTAATTATGGATAATCTTAAGCAAGCTGAGAACAATGTGAACAAAGCAATCAGTATGTCCGACTCGCCAAAAGAGTCTTGGTACCGGATCTTGCTTTCCGTTTACCTGCAACAAGAACGTTATAAAGAGGCACTGCCTGTTCTTGAGGTTGTTGTAGATCGTTTCCCCGGCAAGAAAGCTTTCTGGCAGCAATTGTCAGCTGTCTATCAAGAGTTGGGCATGGAGAAAAAAGCATTTAATGCTCAGCAGGCCATGCATAGTCAGGATATGCTTAAAACAAGCAAAGAGCTTGTGCGTATCGCCCAATTATATCTTTACAATGACTTTCCATATAAAGCCGCCTTAATCCTTGATAAAGGTCTTAAGGATGGCTCTATCAAAAAGACATCCAAGAATTGGGAGTTGCTTGCAACTTCATGGATGCACTCGCGTGAGTGGAAAAAATCTCGTTCCCCATTGCTGAAAGCTGCAACGAAGTCCGATAGCGGAAAGCTTTACGCACAATTGGGGCAGGCCTATATTCAGGATGAAGATTGGAAAAATGCTGAGAAATATCTTGTTAAAGCAGTCGAAAAAGGCAAGCTTGAGAAGAGAGAAAGCAACACATATCTCGTTTTAGGTATTACTCAGGCGCGCCTGGGTAAGTATGAAAAAGCTATTAAAACCTTCCGTAAAGCTGGTGACTTTGATGATACAGCCAAAGACGCTTTTAAATGGATAAGATCTCTTGAGAGACAACTCGCTGAAAAAGCGCGCGCGGAAAAAGAGAAACAAAAAACCGGTTAATTAGTTGATTGCAATTGATTGCCGGTGTTTTTGTCTTAATTTTATAATCAGACACCAATAGGGTTCAGTTTGAACCCTTAATTTGCTTTGAGGTTCCATGTCCTATACAGCACCCGTTGATAGAATTAGCTTCAGTCTTAAACATGAGGCAGGTTTTGACCGTTTATTTGATGTCATTCCTGAATTAGATGCAGATTTGATATCTTCTATTTTAGAAGAGGCTGGAAAATTTACCACTGAAGTTATTGCACCAACCAACAGAATTGGTGATGAAGAAAAAGCTCACCTAGAAGCGCAAGGTGTCATCGTGCCGGATGCCTTTAAAGACGCATATAAACAACTTGTAGACAATGGATGGCCGACGCTTTCGGCTTCAGAAAAATATGGCGGGCAAGGTCTGCCAATCTCTTTGGCAAATGCCGTATTTGAAATGCTTAATTCCAATATTGCTTTCACGCTTTGTCAAATGCTCACATCTGGTGCGGTGGAAGCTCTGGAAGCACATGCTTCAGAGGAGCAAAAAGACAAATATCTTCATCAGATAATCTCAGGCAATTGGTCCGCGACTATGAATTTGACGGAGCCTCAAGCCGGGTCAGATGTTGGGGCAGTAAAAACCAAGGCTGAACCTCAGCCGGACGGTTCATATAAAATCTATGGTACTAAAATTTACATTACCTATGGCGATCACAATATGACTGAAAATATCATTCATCTTGTTCTTGCTCGTACACCTGATGCACCTGAAGGAACGAAAGGCATTTCGCTATTTATCGTTCCGAAGTTTTTCGTCAATGACGATGGCTCTCTTGGTGATAGAAACGATGTGAAATGTATCGGACTCGAAGATAAGCTGGGCATTCATGCCAGTCCAACTTGTGTGATGTCATTTGGAGAAAATGATGGCGCGACGGGTTGGCTCATAGGTGCCGAGAATACAGGCATGGCAGCAATGTTTACCATGATGAACAATGCACGATTGAATGTTGGTATTCAGGGTGTTGGATTGGCTGAACAAGCAACTCAAATTGCTATGTCTTATGCAGCTGACAGAGAGCAGGGGCGCGCACCGGATGCGCAAAGAGGTGACAATACACCAGTAGCTATCGCTAGCCATCCAGACGTTCGCAATATGCTGATGACGATGAGAGCCTTAACAGACGCAGCCCGAGCCATATGCTATGAAAACGGGGTTTTCCACGATCTCGCCCATTTTGGTGGCGATGATAAAGCTAAGGCCTTCAATGAACTTCTAACGCCTATTTCCAAAGCATTCAGCACGGATATTGCCAACGAAGTTTCCAGTTTGGGCGTTCAAATTCATGGTGGGATGGGGTTTGTTGAAGAAACCGGTATTGCACAATTTGCCAGAGACGCAAAAATTCTGCCAATTTATGAAGGCACTAACGGTATTCAAGCGATAGATTTGATTAATCGGAAGTTGCCGCTTGCCAATGGTGCGATCATATCTGAGTATCTTGACCAGATTGAAGAAACCGTTATTCAATGCGCTGCAGAAGAAACACTTAAAGAGTTATCATCTGCCCTAAAAAATGGGCTTGCTGATTTGAGAGCAGCCACAGATTTCATGATGACACACCCTGATAAACTTGACCGTTTATATGGTGCTACTGATTATCTTACGCTTTTTGGTCTGGTTGCTGGCGGTCATTATCTGGCGAGGGGCGCACTTGGCACAATGAAAACTAATGAAATGACGCATAAGGTCAAAACAGCTTCGTTCTTCATGAATCGCCTTTTACCCCGCACTAAAGGCCATCTGGCTTCTATTCTGTCGACTAAAGAGCACCTCGACAACGAGGAGATTTTCCACATAGTTGGTTAATCTATCCGCAACAAGCATCAAGTTACTGAAATAATTTGAAAAACTCTTTGAGTTTATTTATTGCGTCATTCATTCTATTTAAGTTGTCAGGACTCATATAGAAATGAAGCATGACCGATAGTCGCAAATTCTCAGCAATTATTCTAGCCGCAGGTAAAGGCACCAGAATGAAGTCGGACCTACCCAAGGTTCTGCACAAAGTTGCTGGCCTGGAAATGATATTTCATGTCATCAATGCTGCTCAATCTGCCGGTGTTTCGCATACTACTGTTGTAACGTCACCTATTCAGGAAGACTTGAGAAATAACATTCTTTCCAAGGCCAGCGATACCCCTCTAACCATGGCGGTTCAACAAGAGCAACTTGGGACTGGCGATGCAGTAAAAGCGGCTTTGCCTCTTGCTGGTAATCCGGACAAAGCTCTTATCCTTTTTGGTGATACACCTTTAATGCGCCCTGATGTGCTTCAGCAAATGGTTGAAGATAGTGCCGATATAACTTTACTCGGGTTTATGACTGACACGCCTGACGGCTATGGGCGCATAATATGTGAAGACAATAAGCCGATTGCTATAATCGAGCATAAAGACGCCGATGAGCAAACCCGACAAATTAAACTATGTAATGGAGGGGCTTTAGCTGTGAATGCCTCACTTTTGCCGGATCTTCTTAACAGCTTAGAAAACAATAATGCTCAGTCAGAATATTATCTGCCAGATATCGTTGGCCTAGCTCACGCTCAGAATATCAGTATCGATCTTGTTGTGTGTCACCAGGAAGATACGATGGGTGTTGATACGAAAAGTGGCTTGGCTAAAGCTGAAGCTCTCATGCAGTCCAGACTGCGTCAAAAGCACCTTGATAATGGTGTTACAATGATTGCGCCAGAAACTGTTTATTTTTCATATGACACTATAATTGGATCTGACAGCGCGATTGAGCCGCATTGTATCTTTGGTATTGGCGTCAATATTGACTCATCAGTCACGATTAAAGGGTTCAGCCATCTAGAAGGTGTTCGGGCGGAAACTGGGGTTCAGATTGGCCCGTATGCGCGCCTACGGCCCGGAACGCATCTAGGGGTAAATGCCAAAATAGGTAATTTTGTTGAAACCAAAAAAGCTCATATTATGCAAGATGCTAAAGTGAATCATCTTTCTTATATCGGAGATGCTCATATTGGAGAGGGTGCCAATATTGGAGCGGGGACGATTACTTGTAATTATGATGGATACGATAAACATCTTACCGAAATTGGGGCAGGGGCTTTCATTGGTTCCAACTCATCTTTAATTGCTCCGGTTAAAATTGGAGAAGGTGCTTATATTGGGTCTTCGTCCAGCATTTCTGGTGAGGTAAACGCTGACAGCCTTGCGCTTACACGCGCTCCATTAAGGGAGATTGAAGGTTGGTCGGTAAAATTCCGAATGAAAAAAGACAAGTCTGATAAGGCAGAGGATAAATAAGTATGTGTGGAATTATTGGTATAATCGGTCAATCAGACGTTACCCCCGTTATTTATGACGCTCTAAAACGTTTAGAATACCGCGGATATGATAGTGCCGGTATAGCAACCATTAATGATAATAAAATTGATCGCTGTAGAAGTCAGGGAAAACTCGTCAATCTAGAGGCCGAACTAAAGCGGACACCGCTTAAGGGAAATATTGGTATTGGACATACGCGCTGGGCAACTCATGGCGCCCCGACACAACAAAATGCGCATCCACACAAAGCTGACAGTGTCATGGTTGTCCATAATGGCATTATTGAAAATTATCTTGAGTTAAAAAACACTTTAATGTCAGAAGGTTTTTCTTTTTCTACGGATACGGACACCGAAGTTATCGCCCATTTGTTTTCTTATCATTTGGCTCAAGCAGGTAATATTAAAATTGCCGCTCGTAAGACTTTTGCCATGCTTGAGGGGGCTTATGCAGTTGCCTTATTGATTGAAAATGAAGACAGGATGATGATTGCAGCTCGGAAGGGTAGCCCTCTTGTTATTGGTCATGGTGATAATGAGATGTTTGTTGGTTCCGATGCCTTCTCGCTCGCGCCCATGACAAATCGGATTACATATTTGGAAGATGGTGATTGGGCCATTCTTTCAGATAAAACTCTTGATATTTTTGATGCTGAAGGCAAATCAGTTGAACGTCCCATGCAAGTAAAAGATGCCTCCGCGTCAATAGTTGATAAAGGCCGTCACAAGCATTTCATGGCTAAGGAAATATTTGAACAACCGGAAGTCATTTCACATACATTTGCCCATTATGTTAACGCGAATGAATCGACAGTTAAAATACCTGAAATTGATTTTGACACTTTCAATATTAACCGCATTGTGTTGATTGCTTGTGGCTCTGCATATTATGCCGCAATGACCGGGCGTTATTGGCTTGAGACACTTGCGGGCATTTCCACCGATATAGATATTGCTTCTGAATTTCGGTACCGCGATGTTCCGCTTGATGAGAATACACTGGCAGTATTTGTTTCTCAGTCCGGAGAAACAGCGGATACCCTAGCAGCCTTAAAAGCATGTAAAGCGAGGAATGTTAAAACGCTTGCGATTGTCAATGCGCCTGACAGTTCCATGCAACGTGAAGCCGACATCACTCTTCCTACTTTTGCCGGCCCGGAAATTGGTGTGGCTTCCACAAAAGCTTTTATATGCCAACTAGCCGTTCTATTTTGCTTTGCTCTCGCTGTTGGAAAAGAGCGCATTGGGTCTGACCGCGAGAATGAACTCGTAAAGGCACTTTTAACATTGCCGAGACTTATGGGTGAAACGCTTAAACTAGAAGCAAACCTTGAGCAAATTGCGGCAAGGCTATCCAAAAAAGAGAATGCTATTTTTATCGGGCGCGGGCTGATGAACCCTTTAGCACTTGAGGGGGCTCTTAAACTAAAAGAAATATCCTACATCCATGCTGAAGGCTTTGCCGCGGGTGAATTAAAACACGGCTCAATCGCTTTAATCGAGGATGGTATGCCAGTCATTACTATTGCGCCGAAAGATGCGATGTATCCCAAAACTATTTCAAATATGCAGGAAGTTATTGCCCGCCAGGGGGATGTCATTTTGCTGACTGAGGATCCGGGTAATACAGATACGGATAATATTACAGATCTTATATTTTTGCCGAAAATTGATTCAGCACTCTCGCCTATTCTTTATACCATTCCCTTGCAATTACTGGCTTATCATACAGCAGTTGCAAAAGGGACAGATGTTGATCAACCACGTAACCTCGCAAAGTCAGTGACAGTGGAGTAGGCTTTACAAGCGAAATTCAATTTATCCGATATGAGATCATTTCTATATAAGTTTTCAATTTTTACTATTTCCATTGCTCTCGTTCACTTCACACTTGAGACTTTATATACCCTAAAATTTGGACAAACATTTGCAGGATACTTGCCTGATCTTATCGCTGTCGCTTTGCTCATAACTGGTGGGTATTTAACAATCAAGGACTCAAACACAGTTGGGGTTTTATGTGGTGCGTGGGGGTTTGCATTATGCCTTCATTATAGATCTTGGGCTTGGAGATTTGATGATGTTATCGACGGAACAGCTACAGAGATAGTTGAGATAACGATGTATGTTTTGGGATTTACCATGCCAATCTCAATAATTTCATTTATCATTACTTTGGTATTATGTTTGCCAAAAAAAGAAGAACATTGAACTAATAAAAAGGAAGTCTAATGGACGGCTTGGTAATTATCGGCTTTATTTTTGGGCTTGTTGCATTTATCCGCATAGAGTTGCTCATTAAAAAATTAAAAGAGCTTAAGGTTATTGAAAATAACTATGCGGAGTAGGTTTAGAGCAGGGCTGCTGAACAACCTGAAAGCATGATCATTATATTATCAATAAAAAACAATTGCTTACCGGTGAAATGATAAGTAAAAAGTTTAATTGAATAGCTTTGTCAAAGCCCTTTATAGGGGGTGATATGGGCTTAAATACCCCGCCTAAATCAGTCTGACACCATTCTCAAGAGGGTGTAGGTGCTGAAAATACAGATTTACCCTCCCAATATAGTGACAGCTACCCAATTATACCAATATGCCTCAAGCTAATAAGTGGCGTCCATGTCAACATATGGGCCCACCAAGCCTTCAAGGGCAGGGGTAAGATCAACATCGTGCTCATAAAATAACCAGTCAAACAAGCCAATCTTATCGAACCCGATTGAAGTGCCGCTATAACAGGGCATTTCTATAGTGCAAATGTTCGAGCGGGTTTTCCAGTCATAGCTCGGAAATTAATAATTATCCATTAACATGGTTGGATAATGGTACAACCAGCCAAACCCTAATCAGGTCATTGAGGCAGTCAGTCAATTTTAGCGACAAACAAATTCTCTTGTTCACCGAGGTGCGCCTGAGTTGGCATGTAAAGCGACTGATAAATATGAAGACGCGCGCGAGACTTCAAAATATATTAATGCCAAATTCTCAAGGGAAATCATTTTTACGCGGCACTCCGGAAGTCATTAATCTTGTCGCTCATCGCTATGGACATTTAAAACTGGAGATGAAACCTCTTCAGAAATCGAGCATCAAGCCAATATTGTTCCATAGTAAATAATAGCCGGAATGAATGGAGTTGTAATCAGGGTAATGCCCACCACTGATAAAGGGGCGTTTGAAATTATCCTTTGAAAATACACAGGCCTAAAAAACCATCGAAATAACCAATGTTTACAATGTATTAGCGGCTGCCTACCTGCGGCCGAAGTTTACGTCTCGGCGTGTGCTGGAGGTGCGTTAAGCCTTGCTGATGGGGCGCAGTCACTGCCTCATTTCAAGGATGAAGTACAAATCAAGGAGGCGACTTCTTCACATTTTAGGTCAAAAAGTTTTGCTCCTACAAGTATGGGGACCCTTTATAAGAGAAGTGATTTACTTGATAGGATGTCTTCTGGGCAGAGAACGGTAGCATGCTTAAAGATGTGACCTTTACAAAAACAATCCATGCCGGTTTGCCCTCAAAGTTTGAGGCCGGAACTAATAACCTGCTGATGCGTTTGGGCGTGGCGCTTCATTATCTTGATGCGCTTAATCTTCAAACGGCAGGTTTAAACAATATATCATTACTTACGATGGCTATTGACGCACTTTTAAAAATCCCAGGCTATTCGATTATTGATCAAGCGCCGCATATGGCCGGCCTCTTGTCATTTAATATGAATGTTTATTCCGCATTGATAATGCAGAAGGGTTAAATGCAGGGGGTATAGCAATCAGATCAGGGTATCATTGTGCCTAAACTATCTCTCATAGATTGTGAGCTAATGAGTCTGCGTGTACTTCTTTTGAAATTTATAACACTGTTGCAGATGTTGAAAGATCGCTAACAAGGCTTCATCAAATTAGTTTAATGTAAACTTTATTTGAACCAATAATTGAAAGTGATTCTTTGAAATTTAATTTACGTTTTCATAATGTTGGGCAAAAGACTAATTAATACTAAACTATAACAATTAGTTAAGAAGTATTTTTTTTAAGATACGGATCAAGATACACTGCAATTAGATATTAGATATTAATAGTATATAATGAAGGTGTTATTTTAAAAATAAAATCTAATAACACAAACAATAGCCCGATGCCGCCCCTGGTTTCGGGCAATTCTTTTTCCAGCACTGTTACTACGTATCTTTTTGAAGCTTAAGGTTACTCAGGATTTACAAAAGTCATTGGATAGGCGGCTCATCATTCAAAATCGGACTTTAAAGGCGCGCGCGTTCAGTTACCTTTGCATCACCCATTAAATAATCCTGCCAATGGTTCATCATTACACGGGACTGGCGGTACATTTCCTGACGTTCCGTAATGTTTAAGTCTAGGAACGCAGATTGATGAAAATATACTTCCAATAAAGATTGCGGGTATCCCGTAGAGTGACTCCAAGTTTTAAAAGTCCTTAGCCATCCGAAGGGCGTTAACCCCTTTCCCCAAATATTTTGAATAGCATGACGGATAGATGCCTCAGTGATTGTGTCAGATCGTTTGTTTTGTTTATAAAAAACGAATGGCTCATTGCCGGTTTCCATCTTTAAGTCTTTCAAAATACTCAAAGCTAAAGAAGGTATGGGCGTATACATATTCAGTTCCAGATCCGTTTCAGAAAAAGAACCAATCATCCAGCGTGCATTTGTTAGATCCAAATCCATCCAATTCATTTGCGCGACCTGCATGGGTGTTTTACATAATAACATCAACACTTTAGCGGCTTGAACAGACAGAGACTTAGAGTCGGCCTTAGTGTTAAACTCATTCCAGAAATGCGCCGCGCGAACATAGTCTATTCTTGCTGTATCTTTACGAGATGTTTTAACTCGGCGGGGTAATTCAAAATCCACAGAAAATACTGCTGGATTAAAAACACAATATTTACGTGATTGCGCATACTCAAAAATACGCTTCAATTTACTCATTAAGCGGTCAGCAGTTTCGGGCTTCTTCAGCCAGATAGGAGCAAGACACTTAATAACATCGGAGGTGCTGATATCCTCTACAGGCATATTGCCAATATAAGGGAAGCAATACACTTCAATCATACGCCACATTTGAGAAACTGTTTTGTCGCGCGACCATGAGGATTTATTTTTGTTAAACCACTCAGTCGCTACACGACTGAAGAGAATACGGTCTTCAGCAATGACCGGCTCTTCTGGTTTAATCTCTTCTTCCGCATCCCAGAGAGTTTCCAATTTTTCACGCTTAGCAATTTTGCTTCTGATTGCATTAACATCATAACCGCGCGCTAAAGCTGTAAGAATTGCGTCATTAATGGCTTCCGCATCATCAATATCGATCTTGCGAAAGTCACCGATGAGTATCCAATAATTCCGATGACGATGAACGTAAGCCTTAGAGCCCCCCTGATAACAGCGAAGATACAGCTTCCTTTCTAACCGGTGAAAACCGGGGCGGGACAATTTATTTACATCAACTTTACGCATACAATACTCAAGATACAAAAAACGCAGAAAAAATCAGGATACACCGAGATACAATTTTCTCTAAAATACAGCAAAAATCATGCCGTTTAAAATCTGATATATAAACTTTACCTTCCTAAGCTTACATAATGATATATATACTAAAATTATAAAAACCCCAAAATCAAGACCTCAAAAACGACTATTTTACGTCTCCGAAACCGGCATTTTTAAATATGAAAAAATAATTTTTCAGAAATACCCACCAATCTATATAATTAGTATGAAATCAAACGCGAAAACAAAGAAAACTGAAATATTTTACAATGGCAGCTGCTCAATTTGCGCGCCAGAAATTCATTTGTATAAAAAAATAATCACGAATGAGAATGTAGAAGGAGATGGTCAACTTGACTTTGTTGATATATCCGTTTCAGCACCTGATGAATTTTCGCAGGAGGACATGCTAAAACGCTTACACGCGAAACTCCCTAATGGTGATATCGTCAGCGGCGTTCCAGCCTTCATAACATTATGGAAACAAGTGCCAGGTTTTAAAGGTCTTGCCTTTTTAATAAACCTGCCAATCATCAAGTCTGTGGCCGTATTTATCTATGATAAAATTTTGGCACCAACCCTGTATAAGCGATATATACGTACCGTTAAAAATCAAAATCAATGCGACACATAAAAATACGATACATAAAATGAAAGAAGTGTCTGTTTTCAAATCAAACTGAATAAGATAGGTTTTCCACATGTCAGACCCTCTACTCGAAGAATCAAAACCACCAAGATCTTTAATGCGCACTTTGCGGAATAGTTTCCTCACAGGGCTGGTCGTAACCGGTCCGATTGGGATTACTATTTTACTCATCACTTGGTTTATTGGTTTGTTGGACAGTTGGTTCACGCCGCTTATCCCGTCGCAATTTCAACCATCTGAATATCTGCCTTTTGATGTGCCTGGCATTGGTGTCATTCTAGCTCTCATTATTGTTTTTATTGTTGGGGCATTGACTACAAATTTCTTCGGTCGGTCGCTGGTTAAGTTCGGCGAAAATCTAATTTCCCAAACCCCGATAGCCGGAACGATTTATAACGCCCTAAGGCAAATTTTTAAGGCGGCAGTTGAGAACGGTCAACGCTCATTCTCACAAGTTGTAATGGTTGAATATCCGCGGAAAGACTGCTGGGCTGTGGGTTTCATCACTAATGATATAGAAGGTCAAATTGCTGACATTGTCGGTGATGAGACTGTTTCAGTTTTTGTTCCGACAACGCCTAATCCCACTTCTGGTTTCTTATTATTTTATTCGAGAAAGGATGTCCGTGTATTGGACATGTCAGTAGAGGAGGGGGCGCGCCTTGTTATTTCTGCGGGCATGACAAATAAAGTTGAAGAGGATGAGGCGTGAACCTTATCCTGACTCCAGCAATCTAATCGCCTCATCCCTTCTGAACAGATAAAGTAATAGCCGAAGAGCTTTGCCTCGCTTTGATGTAAGCTTGGGGTCAGTCTCTAATATATAACGGGCATCGTCATGAATAGCCGGTAGCATGCCACTATGACTATCAAGATTAACAAGTCGAAAATGTGGTAGACCGCTTTGACGCGTTCCCAATAATTCACCGGCACCACGAAGCCGTAAATCTTCTTCAGCAATTAGAAAACCATCTTCCGTTTCTCTCATAATCTTTAGCCGTGCTTTTGCCGTTTCACTCAGTGGTGTTCGATATAATAAAATGCAAAATGATTTTTCTGCGCCACGACCAACGCGTCCACGAAGTTGATGCAGTTGAGCAAGTCCGAAACGCTCTGCATGTTCAATCACCATGACTGTTGCTTCTGGAACATTGACGCCAACCTCGATGACAGTGGTCGATACAAGCACCTCAATATCTCCGGCTTGAAATTGCGCCATAACTTTGTCTTTATCAGTTGGCTTCATTTTACCGTGTACAAGGCCTACTCGTGCGCCAAATACAGCCTTAAGATCCTCAAAACGTGCCTCTGCGGCAGCCAAATCAAGCATTTCGCTTTCTTCGACCAGCGGGCAAACCCAATAAATACGGCTTTTCTTCTCAATTTGACGTTTAAGGCCCGCCAAAACCTCATCGATGCGGGTAACATCTATCAAAGTTGTTTCTATGGGCTGTCTACCTGCAGGCTTTTCTGTTAGGCGCGAGACATCCATATCACCATAAGCCGCAAGCGTGAGTGTGCGAGGTATAGGTGTTGCAGTCATCACTAATACATCTGTACCTTGACCTTTGGCAGAAAGACGCATTCTCTGATGCACGCCAAAACGATGCTGCTCATCCACGACAACCATTCCAAGATTGTCAAATATCACATCTTCTTGAAACAACGCATGTGTGCCAATCGCGATATGTGTTTCGCCTTGACTGAAACCTAATAATTTCTCTTCGCGTTTAATGCCTTTATCACGCCCCGTTAGTAACTCAACACGAACATTAATCACATCACATAGCGGCATAATTGTTTCAGCATGCTGGCGCGCAAGAATTTCTGTCGGAGCCATCAGGACAGCCTGTGCGCCACTTTCAACTGCATGTATCATCGACAATAAAGCTATGATTGTTTTACCACTGCCAACATCGCCTTGGAGCAATCGAAGCATTCGTTGGTCAGACTTCAAATCTTCATATATTTCCTTCAACACCAATTCCTGAGAGCCGGTGAGGGCGAATGGAAGTTCCTTGAGTAAGGAAGATTTAAGCTCTCCTGAGCCCGCTAATATACGACCGGGTTTTGACCGACGCTGAGACCTAACCAGCCCTAAAGCAAGTTGATTTGCCAGCAGTTCGTCATAAGCCAATCTTTGACGATTTATATCGTCTGGACGGAGGTTTTCCGCTTCTTCCGGGGCGTGAGTAGCCAATAATGCCATCTTCCAGCTAGGCCAACTTTGACGTTTAAGCCATTCCTTGTCCTGCCACTCCTCCAGGTCAGGTAGGTAGCCTAAAGAGCCTCTTAAAGCCTTATAAAGTGGTTTAGATGTTACCCCAGCTGTCATGGGGTAAACCGGCTCAACGAGGGGCATTTTTTTAAATTCTTCAGGGGTAAGAACATGGTCAGGATGCACCATTTGTAAGGTATCCCTAAAGCGCTCTACGCGTCCTGAAACAATTCGTTTTTGACCGACCGGAAGACTGCGCG
Source organism: uncultured Alphaproteobacteria bacterium (assembly GCA_938091085.1). GTDB lineage: Bacteria > Pseudomonadota > Alphaproteobacteria > RS24 > RS24 > Micropelagius. Next base: position 11,359 of record CALKOC010000049.1, on the reverse strand, counting down.
ACAACCAATCTGATTTCGCATTAAAATATATTAGGGTGAGATAACCGGTCTCATGACTACATAATATTTTATAAGGAGCCCGGCGATATTTGCGCGGTGGCGCATTATGCTTTTCAACAGTAATCTCAAAAGTCGCTATTCGATTATCTTCAGCATCCTGAATTGTTGGCTGATAGCGCCGGTCAATAATGCCGCTAGGTAAATGCAAACATAAATCAATCGGGGCTGGCCCGCAGAGCTTTTCAAGCAGAGCTGATAATTTAGGCCCTACACCTGCGAGTGTCTCAAGACTGGTAAACAGCGGATTTAAAATACTTGGTCTAATATCTTCTACCTGTTCAAAAGAATGAAACTATATTATGCATTCAATACGGTTTTACATGGAATGAGTTATGCCAACAAATATAGCGACACTTGATGATAGACGAAAGAAACTCTATTTCCGATCCTGTCATCGCGGTATTAAGGAAATGGATATTATTTTCTCCAAATTTGCCGAACAAACTCTTGCCGATCTGAACGACGAAGAACTCGATGATTATGAACGGATTCTTGAGCTTTCCGACACGGATTTATTCGCCTGGTCAACGGGGCGTCAAGAACTCCCGGAAACGTTAAGATCTCCTTTGCTTGATAAGCTCCTAAGCCTTCAACATATGACTTAAAGTTGTCTATACAATCTATTGATTTAAATAAACTAATTGATAATCCGCCTGAAAGATTTTCAGGGGTAGCGGATGGCTATGATGCGCTTATTTTAGCTGATTATTGTCGTGCTCTATCAGCCGCAGGAAAGCCCGGACTGCTACATATTACACGCGACGCAGGAAAGCGAGAAGAGCTTGAAACTCTCCTGACCTTTTTTGCGCCTGATATTAAGATTTTATCTCTGCCAGCGTGGGATTGCCTGCCATATGATCGTGTGGGGCCGGGGCAAACTGTTATGTCACAACGGATGTCGACATTGGCAAGTCTTGCAAAACTTAAAGAAACCAACGCGCCTTTTATTTTAATTACAAGCATCAATGCTGTTTTGCAAAAACTTCCGGCCAGAGATGTCATTAAAAAGCAAAGTTTCTCTGCGCGGGTCGGAGATAGTGTGGACATGGAAAGTCTGCTTTTATTTCTGTCTGAAAATGGTTTTATAAGAAGTTCGTTAGTCATGGAGCAGGGTGACTTCGCGATAAGAGGGAGCATAGTTGATTTATATCCCCCTGGTGAAGAGCAACCATTTCGATTGGATTTTTTTGGTGAAACCCTCGAGACTATTCGTGTCTTTGAACCTGAGAACCAGCGCAGTCAGGACAAACGCGAGGAGATTAACCTTTATCAAGCAAGTGAAATTAGACTTGATGATGATACGGTAACCCGTTTCCGGCAAGGCTATGTCAAACAGTTTGGACCAGCGACTTCACGCGATCAGCTCTATGAGGCGATATCCGACAAACGTCGGCATCAGGGTATGGAGCATTGGCTTCCTTTATTTCATGAAAACCTAGAAAGTATTTTTGAGCATTGCGGTAACATGAAAGTAACAATGGATCATCTTGCGCAAAACGCTGCAGATGTTCGATTTGAACAAATTGATGATTACTTTGAAGCTCGCAGCCAAGCCTTGGAAATGGCAATAAAGAATGAGTCAGTTGCACTTCATCCTTTGCCACCGGAATATCTCTACCTATCGCAAAATGACTGGGCGGATATTAAAAACAGATTGTCGCCAATCATCATAACGCCATTTGAAACTGATACGTCTTCCCAAAAAAATAAAAATATTAGTTTTGGCACCCGAGCGGGTCGTAATTTTACGGCAGATAGAAATAAGGAAAATACTAATATATTCAATGTTCTTTCGGATTATATTAACATATTGCTTAATGATAATAAGAAAGTCCTAATTACAAGTTGGTCCGCCGGAGCGTGTGAACGCCTGAGTAATATGCTTTCGGACCATGATATGAAACACTTAACACAAGTAGAAAGCTGGGACAGTTTCTCCAAATTACCGGTTGGTCAGGCTGGTATAGGAATTTTGCCTCTCGAAACAGGGTTTGAGGCCAATAACGTTGTCGTTATCACTGAACAGGATGTGTTCGGTGACCGTCTGGTAAAAAGAAAAGCCTCCAAAAAAGCTGCAAATTTTATTACAGAAGCCAGCACATTATCTAAGGGTGACCTTGTCGTTCATGTCGATCACGGCGTTGCTCGGTTTGAAGGCCTTGAGACAATCACAGTTTCCAGCTCACCTCATGATTGCCTTAAGCTTGTCTATCATGGAGATGACAGACTTTATCTACCGGTAGAAAACATTGATTTGTTGAGCCGTTATGGACCGGATGATGTTGGGGCTCAATTAGACCGGCTTGGGACCGCTAATTGGCAAACACGGAAGGCCAGACTTAAAAACAAACTTCGGGATATTGCCGATGAATTGATTAAAATTGCTGCGGCACGCGAATTAAGGGAAGGACGAATTTTTGAAGTAGACAATAAACTCTACGAAACTTTCTGTGCGCGTTTCCCCTATAATGAAACGGATGACCAGCTTGAAAGCATCGAGTCCGTCATTGATGATTTTGCCTCCGGACGGCCCATGGACAGACTTGTGTGCGGTGATGTTGGTTTTGGCAAAACTGAAGTCGCTTTACGCGCCGCCTTTATTGTTGCTATGTCGGGCGCCCAAACTGCCATTATAGCGCCAACAACATTACTCGCTCGACAACATGCAAGAACCTTCAAAGAAAGGTTCGAAGGCTTACCAATTGAAATCAGAGAAATGTCCCGTCTCGTCGGTCAAAAGGAAATTGCCGCGGTTAGGCAGGAATTGAAAGACGGTAAAATTGATATCGTAATTGGGACACATGCTTTGCTATCTAAGGAAGTCGAGCTTCAAAACCCAGGTCTCGTAATCATTGATGAAGAGCAACGTTTTGGAGTGAAACACAAAGAGCAACTCAAGAAACTTAAATCTGAGATACATGTGCTGACACTATCCGCAACGCCGATACCGCGAACGCTTCAGCTTGCATTAACCGGTGTTCGTGATCTTTCTCTTATTGCAACTCCGCCGGTAGATAGGCTCGCGGTTAGAACTTATGTAACACCATTTGATCCTGTGATTGTGCGTGAAGCTTTGTTGCGTGAAAAATACCGTGCAGGGCAAAGCTTTTTTATCTGCCCACATATTACAAATTTGGATGAAATCACTGAATTCCTGACTGAGAATGTGCCTGAAGTTAATTTTATAACTGCACACGGGCAAATGGCGGGAAAGGAACTGGAAAGTCGTATGTCAGCCTTTTATGATGGGCAATATGACGTGTTGGTTTCAACTTCAATAATTGAAAGTGGTCTGGATATACCAACAGCCAACACGATGATCATCCATAACGCACATCTTTTTGGACTGGCGCAACTCTACCAAATGCGTGGACGAGTGGGGCGATCAAAGCTACGCGCATATGCCTATATAACTTATGACGACCAAAAACCTTTGACGGGTCCTGCGGAAAAACGGCTAAAGGTTCTTCAATCCTTGGACAGCCTCGGAGCAGGATTTACCCTTGCCAGTCATGACCTTGATTTGCGTGGGGCAGGGAACCTTTTAGGCGAAGAGCAATCCGGTCATATTAAAGAGGTTGGCTATGAACTTTATCAATCGATGCTTGAGGAGGCAGTTGCTCTTCAAAAAGGTGTCGCCCATGAAGAAAGCTGGTCTCCACAAATTAATATCGATACGCCTGTATTACTTCCAGAAACCTATATCGAAGATTTTGAGCTTCGTATGGCTATGTATCGCCGCCTTTCCAATCTTTTGGAACCCGAACAGGTTGATGGCTTTGCAATCGAATTAATTGACCGTTTCGGTTCACTTCCCGATGAAACCGAAAATCTACTGCAAGTTGTGATTGTTAAAACCCTCTGTCGCAAAGCCGGTATTGAGAAAATTGATGTCGGCAATAAGGGGATTATTATGACTTTCAGAAATAATGAATTTGCCAATCCCGCCGGTCTTGTCGATTATCTATCCCGACACGCCTCTCATGCCAAATTAAGGCCCGACCACACTATGGTTTTTAAAATGAATTGGAAACCTGATGATGAGAGATTGAATCCCACGCGCAAAATTATTGAACAACTTGTTGATTTAGTGTCTGCGGATACTGTTGCTTAGCTTTTGGATATGCTAGATAGACGTCATGTTGATTGATAGTCATTGCCATTTAGATTTCCCAGATTTTGTTGAAGATCGGGATGATGTTATCCGGCGTGCGCGGGAAGTGGGCGTGCGTCTTATGCTCACAATTTCCACCAAAATCACAGAAGCTGATAAAATAATTTCACTCGCTGAAGCTTATGACGACATAGTTTGCTCGATTGGGATTCATCCTCACGAGGCAGGGCGAGAGCCAGTAACAACAGCCGAAGAACTGGCTCGAATAGCCACACACCCTAAAGTAGTCGGTATCGGTGAAACCGGCCTTGATTACTATTACGAGCACAGTCCGCGAGAAGCTCAAAAGCAAAACTTTCAAGCTCACATTGCCGCCAGCAGAGAAACCAATCTTCCCCTCATCGTGCATGCCCGTGACGCAGATATAGATACAGCTATGATTCTTGAGCAGGAAGCTGCCATAGGACGCTTTCCCGGACTAATACATTGCTTCACAGCCGGGCCAGAACTGGCTGAACGCGCCTTAAACATCGGTATGTATATTTCTTTTTCTGGTATAGCGACTTTTAAAAATGCCAAGGAAATCAGGGATGTTATTGAAATTGTTCCGTTAGACCGGATATTGGTTGAAACTGATGCACCATTTCTTGCGCCAACACCGCATCGCGGCAAGCGAAATGAACCGAGCTTTGTCCGTCATACAGCCGAGCTTATTGCTGATATAAAAAACGTTTCATATCAAGAGTTTATAGATATAAGTGGAACTAATTTCTTCAATCTATTTAGTAAAGCCACACCGCCGAAAGACACCCATCAACCTCAAATACCTTCAAGTAAAGCCACATGAAGCTTAAATTCACAGTCTTGGGATGTGGATCTTCTGGTGGAGTTCCCCGTATTGATGGTGATTGGGGTGTTTGCGACCCTAACGAGCCGAAAAATAGGCGCAGACGTTGTTCTCTACTTACACAAGTTGAAACCGCAATAGGCGTCACGAATATTGTTATCGACACCTCACCAGATTTAAGAGAACAGATTATTGACGCCGGCGTAAATCGGATAGACGCCGTTCTGCTCACTCATGACCACGCTGATCAAACTCATGGTATCGATGATTTACGTGCATTGGTTTATAAACATATGAGGCGTATTCCTGTATGGATGGATGAAGCTACGGCAAAAACTATAAAAACAAGGTTTAAGTACTGCTTTGAAGAACTTAAAAACAGCGGCTATCCATCTATTTTGGAAGACTGCCGTATCCCGGACCCACTTACACCATTAAAAATTAGCGGTGAGGGCGGTATAGTAGACGTCATACCGTTTGATCAGCAACATGGCCGTATCAGGTCAATCGGTTACAGAATTGGCAATATGGTATATTCAAGCGATGTGAGTGAATTGCCAGACGACAGCTTGAAGTATATTGAAGGTGTAGATGTATGGATTGTAGACGCATTACGCCTCACGCCGCATCCAACTCATTTCCATCTTGAAAAAACGCTTGAGCATATCGAAAGATTAAAGGTTAAAAAAGCATACCTTACCAATCTTCACATTGACATGGACTACGAGACACTTTGCAAAGAATTGCCTGTTTATGTTAGGCCGGCATATGACGGCCTTGAAATTATTCTATCCTAATTTTCTAGCAACATTAGTCTGGTATTTTTACCATAAATCAAATAAGAATTTTTATTATTTCGTCAATTATCTCATCAATGAATTGAATAATTCTGAAGCCAAGGTAAGATAGCTCAAGTAATAAAGTGAGGGTATATAATGCGTAATGGGTTTTCGTTGATTGAGCTGCTTGTTGTAATCGCAATATTGGGAATCATTTCCGCGGTCGGGCTTACGGTCTATAATGATTTTCTTACAGAAGCCAAAAAAGAAGCGACATTTGCTTCAGATGATCGGGTCAACAGATCAATTGAACAGGACTATATTTCTCTTTCTAACGACCTTTCCGGCACCACAGATATTGTGGGTGAAACGAACATAGATTCCAGCTCAAATTGCTATGACTATCTAAAAGCCTCAGTCACAGGCATTAATGCCAGCTTTGAGAATGCCTATAATGACGCCTTACCTTACGCGGTTAATCTTCATGTATCGGGCACAACGACTCTCATGGAAGGGCAGCTAGGTTTACAATGCGCCAATGTATGCTCGACATTTGATGACTCATCCTACTTTTTCATGCGCTGCACCTGTACGGATGGTGATTGTGAACTTGATAATTTTACTTTTGGCGATGCTGACGCCGCAGACTATACAAATGAGTCATCAGACCCAAGCAACCCAACCGACTTGTTCCTGGACAGCGATGATGACGGGACAATTTCAGCAGGTGACCCAATTCTCGTTGGCCCTGATATTCCTGACGGTTATTGTCCTGTACCCCAGACGACATTTTCAGATGCAACAGTTTCTCCGATTTGTTGAGTTTAGCGTAAAGTAAAAAGAGGTAAAAACATGTCTATATATAAGCTGAACACAAAATTAGCTCTCCTGATAATTCTAGGGCTCATTTCGTCGCCATTTGCCGAAGCGGCTTTCAGAACTGCAAAAACAGGGAAGGGTAAATTTAACGGAACTACTGTTTCAACCATCACAAGTACATGTGTAACGAATGGCTTTCCGACAGATAGTGATGGGGCTACATTATGCCAGGAAGTTACTGCCGGAACATATGATGCAGATTGTGTAAATTGGGGCTTGGATCAAAGCCCGGTAGTTTCCATTTCGGCCTGTTCAGGGTTAACCCATACGCAATATACAAGCTTCAAGACTGCGCTAGGACAAGCAACTCTTGGTATTTCCGATGGTGGTAATGGTTTTGCTTCTTACACTGAGCAGAAGTCTTATTTTGATACCTTTCTCACAAATACAAAAGCGATTTATGCCAACCAACTTGGCTACAGCGCCTCATCGGAACATAATACAACCTATGAAGCCGCAGCTTCGGCAGTAACGAATTTACAAAATCAATGTAACAATTCAACAACCTCGCCACTGACAACTTGTTCCGCCTCTATAAGTAATTGTGCCTGTATTCCAAAATCTGAATATGATGATATTGCTAGTGGAACAATTGCAGTTGCTGCCGCTCTTAATGCGGCCGATAACTCACCACACACACTCACAAAGGCGCTTATTGATGACATCGTCGGTCTCGATACATCCTCCATTGATCTGACAGATAGTAACGTCATTGATTATCTAGCTGCACAATTTGCGCCGCTTGACACCTCCAGCACAACACAACCATCACAACTTACATCCTATGTGATTGGCGCAACGGCAACGAATGTAGCCTTGTGGAAAATTGGTAAAATGGTGTCCGACAGCACCAACCATCCGTCATCAGGTTTGACAGAAGGCTTAGTAGACAATGCTATTGGCAATTCGTTCAGCACATCAGATGTGCTGGCACTGGATAGCACGAAAACCATCAGCACATTGCGCACAGCGTTATCAGGCTCAGGACTGGGGAGTTCACCGACAGCGAGTGCCGTTCAGAGCTGGGTAGGGACGCATGTTGGTTTTGCGTCCGCAGCATCATTCACGGCTTACCTGGCGAATACGGATAGCTCGAACTTCTCTCTTGCAAATTGGAGTAGCTGCTATAGCTCAGCAGATACAGTCACCGGGGGAACCGGTAATTGCAGTGTTACAAGCGCTCAATGGCAGTCGTTAAGCGCATTGGCATCTGCCTCATCTGCAAGCGATATTACTGATAGTGATTTAACTAATATTATTTCTGCATCGAATGTTGAGGATGCAGATGATTCTTTCGGCGACCTTACCAGCCTCACTTCAGTTGAAAATGATTACTTAAGAGACTGTATGGGAACGTCTATCACATCTTCATCTTTGGTAAGTTGTGTTACTGGCGCTACCCCAACCACAGTTCCAGTCTTCAATATTGCCAAAAAAGTTGCCGGAGATTATACCGGCACAATTAGTATCTCTGATGTAACCAATGCAGGTATTAATAGTATAGACACAGCGACTGGCGCTGAAAATATGTTAACCTTTTTGAATTCAAACACATGCGGCTCAGATGGTTCATCCGCTTGTTCTGCAGTACTAAGCAATGTTTGTGGATCAGGAAACAATGAAAGCTGCGGAGATGATTCAGTCATTTCAACTGGTTCAAGCGCGACTCAGGCTGAAGTCCTTAGTTATTTGAAATCAGCTGCTTTGGCTTACACACAGAAACAAGTTGCCGATGCGACTATAACAAGTGCCAGCGGTCAGCGTTGTGCGGATATTTCAATACCCGCGCCTCATCCGTGTGGGAAGTCAAACCCTCTTTATACATGTACTGGTTTAAGTGGCTGGACATATAATGACAGTAATAACAGTACCGGCACGCTCACTAAAGCTGACGCACCGATATCCGGCAATCTTAGCGCTCAAATTCGTGTGAGACGCGAAGCCTGGTGGGGAAGCTCAGCTTATGACAAAAACATTACCGTTAATGTCTCTCTTTCTTCTGCTTCTTCAAGTGATGTAACTCAAACATGGACAACGCAGAATTATGGTAAGGCCATTTCAAATTGTCAAAGAGCTCAAGAACAATGTACTGACGCCGGAGGTGATATTTTACCTTGGAATGATTTACCTGCAAATAAAAGAAACGCTGGTAACCCTTCCGACAATTTTTGGTATCCTGACAGCATGGTAACCAGCGGTTATTCACGTTGGGGAACTATGTACACGAATGGTGTTAATACCGCGACTGACTGGAATCTTCAAAGTAATGGTAGAAACCCGGGCAACCAACAACCTAATGATTGCAACATCGTTTGTCGATCATCAGCAACTTGTAATTAAGTTTATGCTGTTTGAACTATAATTGGTTATATGTTAATTTTATATTTGTCATAATATATATTATGCGAATGGCATATGATTAGAACGACCAAATAATGACACCTGTAAATGAATAATTTGCAGGTGTTTTTATATCTACAACAAAGATAACTGGTCATGCCCTTTCTGGTTCATTATCATTGAGAAATGACCAAATATAACGGCATTAGCCGCATCATAGACATTATGAAACAATTACGGACACCCGAAACTGGCTGTCCTTGGGATTTAAAGCAAAACTTTAAGTCTATCGCCCCCTATACAATCGAAGAAGCTTACGAAGTCGTTGATGCTATTGAGCGTGACGATATGGATGATTTGAAAGATGAACTTGGGGACCTGCTTCTACAAGTTGTTTTTCATGCACAAATGGCAGAAGAAGCTGGATTATTTAACTTTGACGATATTGCGCACGCTGTATCAGATAAGATGCAGCGCCGCCATCCACATGTATTTTCTGACGAAACCGGCAAATCCATAGATGATGTAAAAAATAGCTGGGAAGTGATTAAGGCCAAAGAAAAAGAAGCCAAGACAGGTGGTATGTCGCTTTCACTGCTGGAAGATATTCCCAGCGCCCTGCCCGGCATGGCAAGATCAGTCAAATTGCAAAAACGTGCCGCACGTGTCGGCTTTGATTGGCCGAAAGTTTCACAGGTTTTTGATAAATTAGATGAAGAGTTGAGTGAGTTACGACACGAAATAGAGCAAAATGGCTCCTCAGAACGCTTACTCGATGAAATGGGTGACGTTATGTTCGTCATCGCCAATTTAGCGCGGCACCTAAAAATTGATCCCGAACAGGCTTCACGCGCTGGAAATCAAAAATTTACTAATCGTTTCAGGGATATGGAGAAGCAGGTAAAAGATTCAGGCAAAGATATGGGTAGCCTGACACTGGACGAATTAGAGACCATGTGGCAATCAGCAAAAATAAAAGGCTTATAACTACGTTTTAAGCTTATTCTTCTCTAGGGACTTCATCGCCCTGATCAGCTTCAAAAATTTCAATTGGCTGAGTGGGCATTATTGTTGATATCGCATGTTTATAAACAAGCTGTGAATGACCATCACGGGCTAACAACATACAAAAATTGTCAAACCACGTAACAACACCTTGTAGCTTGACACCATTAACCAAGAAGATGGTTAGTGGCATACGATTTTTACGAACATGATTTAAGAAAGAGTCTTGAAGGTTTTTCTCAGACATGGGTAAACCCCATTTTTATGACTGGGGAGGCAGCCAAATTAAACGCCCGGATGATTCTCCTCTAACGCAACGATCCGGTGTCTCCAGACATCGAAGACTTCTCTACCTTACACTAATTTTAAAGAAGAAGTTAACTGATTAATTCAGCTATTTGATATTTTATAGTTATGTAACAATTGAGTTGTAATTTGACCGGGGCTTCCATTTCCAATTTTGTGACTATCAATTTCAATAATAGGCATGACAATCAGGCTAGAAGCCGTAGAAAAAGCCTCTTTGCTCGAATAAGCCTCATTGATGGTGAATGGCGTTTCATCAAGCTCAAGTTTCAATTCATCAATAAGTGAAAGAAGCATTTGACGCGTTATGCCATCCAAAATGTCATTTGTAAGCGGGCGCGTTCTCAACTTTCCAGCCTCATCAACAATCCAAGCTGTGGTTGACGCACCTTCGGTAACGAACCCTTGCTCGTCAATCATCCAAGCTTCCTGAGCACCAGCTTCAACGGCGGCTTGCTTCGCCATAACATTAGGTAAAAGAGAGATGGATTTAATATCGCATCGTTTCCACCTCTGATCTTCAGTACTGATGACTTTTATCCCAGCTTCGCCAACATGGCGACGATGAGTTTCATTTATGGGCCTGACTGTCACACTCAAAACAGGTCGCGTAATTGCAGGATATGCATGATTACGTGCTGCCCTGCCCCGTGTTATCTGCATGTAAACCAGACCATCTCGAACATTATTAGCGCGGATAGTTTCTTTTAAGATGACCAACAATGCTGCAGTAGAGACTGGAGAGGGAAGATTGATCTTATCAAGCGACAAATTTAGACGTTTTAAATGCGCTTCTACATCAAGCATTTCCCCGTCAATAAGCGCAAATACCTCATAAATTCCATCTGCAAATTGATAACCACGGTCCTCAATATGCACCCTCGCCTGATCAAAGGGAAGGTAAGCGCCATCAACATAAGCAATACGGGTCATAAAATTCTTCTTTAATTTCTACTTTTAAATACAGATTTAATTTCCGCGGATTAAAAGCTTGGGCAATAAAATAACAAGAACAACGAGAAACTCTAA